>WGLY01000007.1 GCA_016125335.1 Frankiales bacterium | reverse complement strand
GCTCGGCCGGCTCGGTGATCGCCTCGACGTCGACCTGCTCGAGCAGGATCAGGTCGGTGGCGTCCACCGGCTGGTCGAGCAGCGGCAGCAGTGCGCTCGGGTTACCGGTGAGCCACGCGATCGGGTCGTGCACGTCCCAGTCCGGGTGGAACCCGAGGCCCACCGGGCCGAACGAGGGGGTGGTGTCCCGGTCGTCGACGGCGGTCATCGGGCACCTCCCACGGGCTCGACTGGTTTCGGATGGATGTAGGAATGCTACCCGAGACCACTGACAGGCACAACTCCCAATCCCCAGCAATCCCAAGGGTTTTGGCCGTGCAGTCTGTCCACAGGGTGGGGACAGTGCGCTGCTCACCGTCGAGGGCGACAGCGTCCTCGCTGCCGACAGGGCAGGTGCCGGGAGACGTCGCGGCGTGAGCCGGGGGCGTCCCCGGCCGACAGGCTCCCGGCCGTTGGGAACCCTCGTGGATCGTCGGGCCCGCGTGAGCGGTCAGCCGGCCTCGAGGGCGGCTTCCTCCACCGGCTTGGGCCGCTCGCCGCTGCGCCGGCGCATCCACTCGCGGGCCGGCTCCTCGACGAACCGCCACATGAGCCAGGCGATGAGCAGCGCGCCGACGATGAGGCCGATCAGGGCGACGACGTAGAGCGGGCCGCCGGTGATGCCGACGACCTTGAGCCCCGCACGCCACAGGCCGTACCAGACCGTGTGCGTCATGTAGAGCGAGAACGAGACGAAGCCGCCGAGCACCAGGCGGTCGCGCGAGAGGAACCGCGACGGACCGCGCGAGCTCAGTGCCAGCGCGCCGATCCACAGCACCAGCAGGGGCACGAACACCAGGTGGTACTTGGGCGGGAGGTCGGCGGCGTTGGGGGTGTCGGGCAGGTCGCTCACCGACCACTGCAGCGCGCCGACGTGGCCGAGCACGACGGCGCCGCCCACGACGAGCAGCGGGATCGCGATCGACAGCGTGGTGGCCAACCGCTCGACGCGCGGCCGGGGCCCCGCGTCCGTGGCGCCCCACTGCCGCAGGACGAAGACGTACGTCAGGCCGCCTGCGGTGAACTCCGTGAGCACACGGATGGTCGAGCCCCAGTCCGAGATGTAGTAGGGGTCGCCGTAGTAGGCGATGCCGTACCACAGCAGCGGCACGAGCACGGCGCACCACAGCAGCGCGATCACGCGGTTGCTGAGCCGCTCGTGGAAGCGGAAGAGCGCCAGCACCAGCAGGGGGAAGAGCAGGTAGGCGAGCCACTCCATCGACAGCGACCAGGCCGGGTAGTTCCAGCCGCGCTGCGGGTTGGGCCCCCACTCGTGCACCAGCAGCACCTGCTTGAGGTAGTCGACCGGCGTCAGCCAGTCCTTGCTGCCGCTGGTGGACTGCCCCAGCTTCTGCTGCGCGATGACGGCGATGCCGGCGACGTTGAGCATCACGAAGTGCACGGGGTAGATGCGGGCCAGGCGCAGCCACAGGAAGTGCCGCGACGCCGGCCACGTGGCGCGCGGGCCCATCCGGGTGAGGTAGGTGTGGGTGAGGATGAAGCCGGAGAGCGCGAAGAACAGGTCGACGCCGAGCCGGCCCACCCGCAGCACCTCGTGCAGCACCGGCACCATCAGGCCGGCCGTCGCGATGGCCCCCTGGAAGTGGTAGAGCATCACCCACGCCGCGGCCACGAACCGCACGCCGGTCAGCTGACCGATGAACCGCTGCCGACCCGTGCCGTCCGCCACCTGTACGCCGTCCTGCCGCTCGTCCCTGGACTCCCGGGGAATCCTCGCACGCGTCCGGAGGTGCTCCTCGCTCCCGCGCCGTGCTCCGGACACGGGCGTCCGCAGCGCGGTGACCGGGGGCGTCGTAGGGTCGCGGCTGTGAGCACCGACGCCGCTGCCTCCCCGTCCACCGCCCCCGACCCCGCCGTCCGCGCGTACGTGGCCGAGCACCGCGCGCAGCTGGTCGAGGAGCTCTCCGACTGGCTGCGCATCCCCAGCATCAGCGCCGACCCGGCGCACGCCGGCGAGGTCGCCCGCAGCGCCGACTGGCTGGCCCAGCGCCTGGTGCGCGCCGGGTTCCCCACCGTCGAGGTGTGGCCGACGCCGGGGCTGCCCGCGGTCTACGCCGAGTGGCCCAGCGAGGACCCCGACGCGCCGACCGTGCTGGTCTACGGCCACCACGACGTGCAGCCCGCCGACCCGGTCGAGCTGTGGGAGACGACGCCGTTCGAGCCGCTCGTGCGCTCGACGCCGTACGGCGAGGAGCTGGTGGGCCGCGGGGCGATCGACGACAAGGGTCAGGTCTACTTCCACGTCCTCGGGCTCGCCGCGCACCTGGCCACGACCGGCCGCACCTCGCCCGCGGTCAACCTCAAGCTGCTCGTGGAGGGCGAGGAGGAGTCCGGCTCGATCCACTTCTCCGCGCTGCTGCGCGACAACCGCGAGCGGCTGCGCTGCGACGTGGTCGTGGTGAGCGACACCGGGGTGTTCTCCCGTGACGCGATCTCCGTGTGCGTCGGCATGCGCGGCATGGTCGAGGTCGAGGTCGACGTGAAGGGCCCGGGCGGCGACCTGCACTCCGGCTCGTTCGGGGGAGCGGTGCCCAACCCGGTGACCGTGCTCGCCCGCATGGTCGCGCGGCTGCACGACGGGAACGGGCACGTCACGCTGCCGGGCTTCTACGACAAGGTCGTCGCGCTCACCGAGCGCGAGCGCGAGCTGCTGGCCCGGCTGCCCTTCGACGAGGCCACCTGGCTCGTCGACGCGCAGTCCACGGCCACCCACGGCGAGGCCGGCTTCACCACGCTCGAGCGGGTGTGGGCGCGGCCGACCGCCGAGGTGAACGGCCTGTGGGGCGGCTACACCGGGCCTGGCGGCAAGACGATCATCCCGGCCGAGGCGCACGCGAAGCTGTCGTTCCGCCTCGTCGCCGCGCAGGACCCGGCCGACGTGCGCCCCGCGTTCGACGCCTGGCTGGCCCTGCTGCGCGAGGAGGGCACGATCCCCGAGGGCATCGAGGTGACCCCGCGCTACGAGCGCGCCGGCGTCGGCCCGTTCCTCACCCCGCTGGACCACCCCGCCCTCCAGAGCGTCACCCGCTCGATGCAGCGGGCGTTCGACCAGGAGGTGCTCTACACGCGCGAGGGCGGCAGCGGCCCGCAGGCCGCGCTGGCGTCGATCCTCGAGGTGCCCGTCGTGTTCCTCGGCGTCGGCCTGCCCGACGACCGCATCCACGCGCCCAACGAGAAGGGCGACCTCGAGTTCCTGCTCAAGGGCGCCGAGGCCACCGCCTACCTGTGGTCGGACCTGCCGGCCACGTGGAGCCGCTGACGTGCCCGACTCCGGACTGCTCGCGTCGCTGACCCTCGCGCGCGGCGGGATCGACCGCGCGGCCGAGCGGCGCGAGGACGACGCCTGGTTCGAGCAGGCCTGGCGCGACCCGGCCACCCGGGTGCTGGTGCTGCACCGGGGCAAGGCCCGGGTCCGCACCGAGGTCCCTCCTGCCGACGGCGCCCCGGAGCCGGCGCGCGGCAGCGCCGGGCTGGTGCTGGTGGGCCCGCACGAGGCGGGGGACGACGGCGTGCGCGTGCTGCTCGCCGTGCACGACGACGTCGCGCACGTCGCCCTGCTGCTGCGGCCCGACGCCGAGCCGCCCGAGGCGCCGGCCGGGGCCGACGGGGACGTGCGCTGGGAGGGCCTGCGCGAGGTGGGCGCGGCGCTCGGCGACCTCGACGCGGGCCTGCTCGTGGCGGCGGTGGCGCTCGCGCACTGGCACGACGCGCACCCCCGCTGCCCCCGCTGCGGCGCGGCGACCGAGCCCGCGCAGGCGGGCTGGTCGCGGCGCTGCCCGGACGACGGCAGCCAGCACTTCCCGCGGTCCGACCCCGCCGTCATCGTGCTCGTCCGCGACGACGACGACCGCGCCCTGCTCGGCCGCCGCGCCGAGTGGCCGGACGGGTTCTTCTCCACGCTCGCCGGGTTCGTGGAGGCGGGGGAGTCCGCCGAGCTCACCGTGGTGCGCGAGATGCAGGAGGAGGCCGGCGTCCTCGTCGACCGCCTCGACTACCTGGGATCGCAGCCGTGGCCGTTCCCCTCGAGCCTCATGCTCGGGTACCACGCGAGGCTCGCGCCCGGGTCGCCCGAGCCGCGCCCGGACGGCACGGAGATCACCGAGGTCCGCTGGTTCACGCGCGAGGAGATGCTCGCCGGCTGCGAGGACGGCACGGTGCGGATCCCGCCCGCGATCTCCATCGCCCGGCGCCTCGTGGAGCACTGGTACGGCGGCCCGCTGCCCGGGTCGTGGGCCCGCCGCTGAGGGCGGGCCCACGCCGGCCACCCGGCCGGTGACCGCTCAGCGCATCGGCATCCGCTGCGCGACCCGGTAGTTGTTGCCGGACGGGTCGCGGAAGCCGAAGTCGATCCCGTAGGGCTGCTGGACGGGCGCGTCGCCGACGTCGACGCCCTGGGCCGCGAGGCGCTCGTAGGCGGCCATCGCGTCGTCGGTCGTGAAGAACAGGCCGGTCGCGAACCCCTTGGCCACGATGTCCTGCACCTGCGCCTTGGTGGCGTCGTCCATCACGGGCGGGCCGGGGATCGCCATGAGCACGATCGCGGTCCCGCTCTCGCCGGGCGGGCCCACGGTGAGCCAGCGGAAGTTGCCGAGCTCGGCGACCGTGACGTCCTCCTTGACCTCGAACCCGACCTTCTCGGTCCAGAACGAGAGCGCCTCGTCCTGGTCGTGCACCCAGACCTGGGTGGTCGACAGTGCCAGCATGCGGTCCTCCTCGGTGGTGGCGTGACCCCGACCGTAGGCGGCCTCACGAGGCCCGGTCTTCTCCGATCGTGCTGTTGCGCACCGGGCGGCCGTAGGCGCGCAGCACGCAGCCGGGGATCATCGCCAGCGCGGCCGCGGGCGGGAACGAGGCCCGGTACTGCGTCGGCGTCCGGCCGTAGGCGCGGCGGAAGCTGGTCGTGAACGAGCCGACGCTCGTCAGCCCCACGCGCATGCAGATGTCGGCCACCGACCAGTCGGTGCTGCGCAGCAGCGACGCCGCGCGCTCGAGCCGCCGCGTGAGCAGGTAGGAGTAGGGCGACTCGCCGAACGCGCGGCGGAACTCGCGGCTGAAGTGCGCGCGGGACAGGCACGCGGCGGCCGCGAGGTCGTCCACGGTGAGCCGCTCGGCGTAGCGCGCGTCGGCGAGGTCGCGGGCGCGCACGAGGTGGCGCACCGGTGTCGCCGGGACTCGCGGGCTGGGCACGCCGCCCAGGGTAGGCGCCGCGTCCCACGTCGACGCCCGCGTCCGCCGCGGGCCTCCCGCCTACGCGGCCGCCCGGGCGCTGCGCGCCCGTGGGCTAGCGTGTCGGCCGCCATGGACCTCCTGCTCACCGCCGCGGCCGTCGTCGTGCCCGACGCCGTGCTGCGCCCGGGCTGGGTGCGGGTGCGCGGCTCGCGCATCGCGGAGGTCGGCCACGGCCTGCCGCACGGTCCGGTGCGCGACCCGGACGGCGCGGTGCTCGACCTCGGCGACGCGGTCGTCGTCGCGGGCTTCGTCGACGTCCACTGCCATGGCGGCGGCGGGCACTCGTTCGGTGCCGATCCGTCGGAGTCGGCCGCCGCGGCGGCCGCGCACCTCGCGCACGGCACCACCACCCTCGTCGCCTCCCTGGTGACCGGGCCGCTCGACCGGACGGCGCGGGAGGTCGACGCGCTCGCCGAGCTGGTGCAGCAGGGCGTGCTCGCGGGCGTGCACCTCGAGGGCCCGTGGCTGTCCGCGGCGCGGTGCGGCGCGCACGACGCCGCCCTGCTGCGCGCCCCCGCCCCCGGCGACGTCGACGCGCTCGTGGGGCGCGACGCGGTCCGGATGGTCACGCTGGCGCCGGAGCTGCCCGGCGGCCTCGACGCCGTGCGGCGCGTCGTCGGCCACGGCGCCGTCGCGGCCGTGGGGCACACCGACGCCGACCACGCCACGACGGCTGCCGCCGTGGCGGCCGGCGCCTCGCACGCCACGCACCTGTTCAACGCGATGCGCCCCGTGGGGCACCGCGACCCCGGGCCGGTCGTCGCGCTGCTCGCGGCCGAGGACGTGACGCTCGAGCTGATCCGCGACGGCGTGCACCTCGACCCCGCGCTCACCGCGTGGCTGGACGGCTGCGTGGCGCCGGGGCGGCTGCTCTCGGTCACCGACGCGATGGCCGGCGCCGGCCTCGGCGACGGCCGCTACGAGCTCGGCGGCCTCACGGTGGTGGTCGCCGACGGCGTGGCCCGCGTCGGCGGCAGCGGCCCGATCGCCGGCAGCGTCGCCACCGCCGACGTCGGGTTCCGCGCCGCGGCGCACGGCCCCGGCGCCGGGGCCCCTGACGACACGGGCCTGCTGCGCGCGTCGCAACAGGCGTCGGCCTCGCCCGCCCGCGTGCTCGGCCTCGACCACGAGCTGGGCCAGGTGCGGGCCGGCCTGCGGGCCGACCTCGCCGTGCTCGACCCGGCCTCGCTGCGCGTGCGGCGGGTGCTGCGGGCCGGCACGTGGCTGGCCTGAGGCCCCGGGTCACGCTTCGGTAACCGCTCCTCGAGAGTCTTGACCGAGGTTGGTTAGTAAACTTTACTAACCTCCGTGCCGAGCCGATCCCCCCGCCGCCTGCAGCACGACAGCGCGGTCCTGCCCGCGGACGGCCGGCGCCAGAACCTCTCGCTCGTGCTCCAGGCCCTCTACACCGAGGGCCCCATGAGCCGGGCCGACCTCGCCCGCCGCCTCCAGCTCACCAAGGTGACCGCCTCGGACCTCGTGGGCGAGCTGCTCGAGCGGGGGCAGGCGGTCGAGCTCGGCCAGTCCGACCGGGTGCGCCCGGGCAAGCCCGCCACCCTCGTCGACGTCAACCGGGCGGGACTGCAGGTGGTGGGCGTCGACCTCACCGGCCACGAGGTCCTCCGGGCGGCCGTCGTCGACCTCGACGGCGGCGTGCTGCACCTGTGCGAGCGCCCGCTCGGCGGCTCGGCGTCCGGCGACGACGTGCTCGCCGACGTCCTCGCCGTGGTCACCGAGGCCGTCGGCGCGGCGACCGCGCCGCTGCTCGGTGTCGGCGTCGGCACGCCCGGGGTGGTGGGCCCCGACGGCGACGTGCTCACCGCGCCGAACCTGGGCTGGGCCGACGTCCCGCTGCGCGCGATCCTCGCCGAGGCCACCGGGCTGCCGGTGCTCGTGTGCAACGACGCCGACGCCGCCGTGCACGCGGAGCACACCCTCGGCGCCGGTGGCGACGACATCGCCGTGGTGCGCATCGGGCTCGGCGTCGGCTGCGGCCTCATCGTGGGCGGCCGGCGCATCCGCGGCGCGCACTTCGCCTCCGGCGAGATCGGCCACGTCACCGTCGGCACCGACGGCGGCGAGACCTGCACCTGCGGCAACGTCGGGTGCCTCGAGACCTGGCTGTCCGCCCCGCGCCTCCAGAAGGCGCTCGCCGACACCTCCACCGACTCCGGCGCCGCCCTGCGCGCCGCGGGCGAGCGGCTCGCCATCGCGCTCGCCCCTGTCGTGGCCGCGCTCGACCTCGCCGAGGTCGTGCTCGCCGGCCCACTCGATCTCGTCGACGGCCCGCTGCTCAGAGCCGTGGACGAAACCCTGCGCCGGCGGATGCTCGCCCGCAACGCGTCCTCCCTCGAGGTGCGCGTCGCGGCCGACCCCGACGACATCGTCCTGCGCGGGGCTGCAGTGCTGGTCCTCTGGGACCAGTGGGGGGTGGCCTGAATCCACCGAGCAGCAAGGACTCGAACCGGAACAGCCGCTTCGGCGGCCCTCTCACGGAACGGATCATTCCGCATGAAGAAGCTCATCGGCCTGGTCGCGGCGACAGCCGCCGCGACGCTCGCGTTGTCCGCCTGCAGCAGCGGCAGCGGCAGCACGAGCCCGTCCGCCACCTCCTCCGCTCCCGCGGACAACTCGACCCGCACGATCACCCTGTGGCTCGCCGGCGGTGACACGCCCGACGAGCTGCGGACCTACCTGAAGGACACCTTCAAGGCGAAGACCGGCGCGACGCTCACGATCGAGGAGCAGTCGTGGGGCGACCTGCTCACCAAGCTCACCACGGCGCTGCCGGACCCCGAGAACACCCCCGACGTCTTCGAGCTGGGCAACACGCAGGCGCCGACGTTCACCAACGTGGGCGCCTTCGCCGACATCAGCGACATGTACGACGAGCTCGGCGGCGACAAGCTGCTCCCGTCGTTCGTCGAGGCCGGCAGCGTCGACGGCAAGAAGTACGCGCTGCCCTACTACTTCGGCTCGCGCTACATGTTCATGCGCAAGGACATCTGGCAGCAGGCCGGGCTCTCGACGCCGACGACGCTCGACCAGTTCAACTCCGACGTCGCGACCCTGGCGCAGAAGAACCCGCGCGGCATCAAGAACTTCTCGGGCTTCTTCCTCGGCGGCCAGGACTGGCGCAACGGCATCTCGTGGATCTTCGCCAACGGCGGCGACCTCGCGAAGAAGGTCGACGGCCAGTGGGTGTCCACGCTGTCCGACCCGAACAGCCTCAAGGGTCTCCAGCAGCTGCAGCAGATCTACCGCAGCGCCTCGAAGGCCCCGGCCGACGCCAAGGACCAGTCGCCCTGGCTCTACATCAACGACAGCGACAAGATCACCGACGACACCGGTGCGGTGACCGGCAAGACCTCGCTGTCGGCCGCGACGATCATGGCGCCGGGCTGGGCGCACTGGTCCATCGGCGACCTGACCAAGGTCGACGGCAAGGACACCCGCACCTGGAACGACAAGAAGTTCGAGGTCATGGTGCTGCCGGGCAACGACGGCAAGCCCGCGCCGGTCTTCGCCGGTGGCTCGAACATCGGCATCTCCGCCGCGAGCAAGAACCAGGACCTCGCCCGCGAGCTGCTGCGCATCATCTTCTCGCCGGAGTACCAGCAGATGCTGGGCAAGGCGGGCCTCGGCCCGGCCAACAGCGATTACGTGAGCTCGCTGGGGAACGACCAGTTCGCCAAGGCGCTCATGGACTCGGCGCTCAACAGCAAGCTGACCCCGGCGGCGCCCGGCTGGGCCGCCGTCGAGTCCTCGCAGCTGATGGAGGAGTTCTTCGGCAAGATCCGTGACGCGTCCGACCTCGCGGCCCTCGCCGCCGAGTACGACGCCAAGATCACCCCGATCCTCAACCAGCAGTGACCACCACCACGGCGGCCGGGACGGGTCCCGTCCCGGCCGCCGCGGCACCCGCGACCGCCCACGGCCCGGAGGGAGGCGCTCCTGTGGACCGGCGCCGACGCTCCCGCGCCCCGTGGCTGCTGCTGACCCCGGCGGTCGTGATCCTGGTCGCCGCCCTCGGCTACCCGATCGGCTGGCAGCTCGTCACCAGCTTCCGCAAGTTCGGCCTCAAGCAGCAGTTCGGGCAGCCGCCGGAGTGGGTGGGGCTGGACAACTACCGCACGCTGGTCAGCGACCCGTCGCTGTGGGCCGTCGTGGTCCGCTCGGTGGTCTTCTGCGTGGTGGTCGCGTTCCTCACCGTCGCGGTCGGGGGCCTGCTCGCGCTGCTCATGCAGCGGGTGAGCCGGGCGGCGCGGATCGTAATCCAGGTGTCGCTGCTGCTCGCGTGGGCGACGCCCGCCGTGGCCGCGGTGACGATCTGGGTCTGGATCGTCGACTGGCGCCGCGGCCTGCTCAACTGGTTCCTGGTCCGCATCGGCATCGACGCGGCGGACCAGCACAACTGGCTGGCGCAGCCACTCTCGTTCTTCATGGTGGCCGGCGTCATCGTCATCTGGATGAGCGTGCCGTTCGTCGCCCTCAGCGTGTACGCCGGGCTCACCCAGGTCTCGGCCGAGGTGATGGAGGCCGCCCAGCTCGACGGCGCCTCCTGGTGGCAGCGCCTGCGCTACGTGGTGCTCCCGCTCATCGCGCCGGTGATCTCGATCGTGCTGCTGCTTCAGCTGATCTGGGACCTGCGCGTCTTCACCCAGATCAAGCTGCTCCAGGACGCCGGCGGCTTCGCCAACGAGACCAACCTGCTCGGCACGTTCATCTACCAGCTCGGCACCGGCAAGGGCGACTTCGGGATGTCCAGCGCGGTCAGCGTGGTGATGCTCCTGCTCACCGTGGGGCTCAGCTGGTACTACGTCCGCTCGCTCATGAAGGAGGACTCGGCGTGACCGGGCGCAGGACGGCCACCCGGCTGTGGTCGCTGCTCGCCGTCGTCATCGCGGTGGTCTGGGCGTTCCCCGTCTACTGGATGCTGACGTCCTCGCTGCTGCCGAACGTGCGGCTGCAGTCCACGACCCCCTCGTTCCTCCCGACCGGCGGGTCCCTCGACAACTACGTCGCGGTGGTGACCGACTCCGGCTTCGTGCGCGCGCTGGGCGTCTCCGTGGCCGTCACGCTGCTCGCCGTCGTGGTGGCCATCGGCATCGCCTTCCTCGGCGCCCTGGCCGTCAGCAGGTTCCGCTTCCGCGGGCGCACGTCGTTCGTGCTCGCCCTGCTGCTGATCCAGATGCTCCCCGCGGAGGGCCTGTTCATCGCGCAGTACAAGATGATGTCGACCGTCGGCCTGCTCAACAGCGTGATCGGGCTCTCCGTGCTCTACGCCGCCGCCGTCGTCCCTTTCACGATCTGGATGCTGCGCGGCTTCGTGGCCGGGGTGCCGGTCGAGCTCGAGGAGGCGGCGATGGTCGACGGCCTCTCGCGCACGCGCGCGTTCCTGCGCATCACGTTCCCGCTGCTGGCTCCTGGGCTGGTCGCCTCCGCGGTCTACGCGTTCCTCCAGGCCTGGAACGAGTTCACCGTGGCGCTCGTGACGATGACCGAGCAGCAGTCGCAGACCCTCCCGCTGTGGCTGCGCGGGTTCGTGCAGGCGAGCGCCACCCGCGCCACGGACTGGGGTCAGGTGATGGCGGCCTCGGCGCTCGTCGCGGTCCCGGTGATCGTCTTCTTCATGGTGGTGCAGGGCCGCATGAGCAGCGGCCTCGTGGGCGGGGCGGTGAAGGGCTAGGTGCACGATCCCTCCGACGTCCGCGCCCTCGCGCTGCGGACGCTGATGCCCGGGTTCGACGGCGCCGCCGTGCCCGCGTGGCTCGACGACGCCCTGCGCGAGGGACTGGGGGCGGTGTGCCTCTACGGCGCGAACGTGGTCGACCGCGACCAGCTGCGCTCGCTCTGCGCGGACCTGCACGCCCGCTCGCCGCGCGTCGTGGTCGCGCTGGACGAGGAGGGCGGCGACGTCACGCGCCTGCACTACCGCACCGGTTCGCCGTATCCCGGCAACGGCGTGCTCGGCCGGCTCGACGACGTCGGCCTCACCGCCGCCGCGGCGGCGGCGATCGGCCGCGACCTGCGCGACGTCGGCGTCGACCTCGACCTCGGGCCGGTCGTCGACGTCAACTCCGCGCCGGACAACCCGGTGATCGGCACCCGCAGCTTCGGCGCGGATGCGGGGCTGGTGTCGCGGCACGCCGCCGCGTGGGTGCAGGGACTGCGCTCGACCGGCACCGCCGCGTGCGCCAAGCACTTCCCGGGCCACGGCGACACCGCGACGGACTCCCACCTCGACCTGCCGGTCCTGGCGGTCGACGCCGCCACGCTGCGCGAGCGCGAGCTCGCGCCCTTCCGTGCGGCCGTGGGGGCCGGCGCGGAGGCCGTGATGACCGCCGCCCTGGTGGTGCCCTCCGTCGACCCCGGTGTGCCGGCCACGTTCTCGGCGCCGCTGGTGCAGGGCGTGCTCCGCGGCGAGCTCGGGTTCACCGGCACGGTCGTCACCGACGCGCTCGACATGGCGGGGGCGAGCGCGGCCACGGGGATCCCCGAGGCCGCCGTGCGGGCGCTCGCAGCCGGGTGCGACCTGCTCTGCCTCGGGCCCGGCACCGGTGCGCGGCTGCTCGAGGAGGTGCTCGACGCCGTCGTCGCCGCGGTCGCGGCAGGACGGATCCCGGCTGAGCGGCTGCGCGAGGCGGCGGCGGCGGTGGACCGGCTCGCGGACCGCGAGCGTCACGCCGCGGGCCGTGACGGGGCGCTACCGGCGGTGCCCGTCGTCGACGCCTTCGAGGTCGGCGAGCACGCGCGCACGTGGCTCGCGGGCGGCGGCGCGGTCGCGATCGTCCAGGTGTCGACGTCGTCGAACCTCGCCGTGGGTCAGGTGCCCTGGGGGCCGGAGGCGGTCGGTGCGGCCGACGACGAGGCTGGCGCGGCCACGGCGCCGCGGGTGGCGGTGGTCGCCCGCGATCTCGGGCCGGACCACCCGGCGTGGCAGGTGGCCGCGCGGCACCGCGCCCGCGGGGCGTCCGTGGTCGTGGTCGAGTGCGGCTGGCCGCGCGGCGGCGCCGACCTCGTCACGTGGGGCGGCTCGCCTGCCGTGGCCGGCCCGCTGGTCGCGCTGCTGCGCGGGACGGGGGCGGCGTCGTGAGGCTCGGCGTCGACATCGGCGGGACGAAGACGGCCGCCGTCGTCCTCGGCGACGACGGCGAGGTGCGCGCGTCCGCCACGGCGCCGTCCGGCCGTGGTGCGGACGACGTGGTCGCCCGGGCCGTCGACCTCGCCCTGCGCGTGCTGGAGTCCGCCGGCCCGGACGGCGTCCGCGCCGCCGGAGCTTGCATCCCGGGTCTTGTCGACCCTGTCGCGGGCACGGTGCGCCACGCGGTGAACCTCGACGTGGAGGAGCTCGACCTCGCCGGCGCGCTCGCCGCCGGCCTCGGCATGCCCGTGCTCGTGGAGAACGACGTCAAGGCGGCGGCGCTCGGTGCCCACCACCTCGCCGGCCTCGGCGCCGGGCTCACCCTCGCCTACCTCAACCTCGGCACCGGGCTGGCGGCCGCGGTGGTGCACGCCGGCGACGTCGTGCGCGGCGTGGACGGCGTGGCGGGCGAGATCGGCCACCTGCCAGTCGGGGGCTCAACGCGGTGCGCGTGCGGACAGACGGGCTGTCTCGAGACCCTCGCCTCCGGGTCGGCCCTGGTGCGCATGTGGCCCCAGGCGCCGGAGGCCGGCTGGGACGTGCTGCGCGCGGCGGAGCGCGGCGACGACGACGCCGCCCGCGCCGCGGCCATGCTGTGCTCCGGCATCGCCCTCGCGGTGCAGGTGCTCGTGCTGGCCTCCGGGGCGCAGCGGGTGGTGATGAGCGGCGGCCTCACCCTCATGGGCGAGCCGCTGCTCGAGGCGGTCCGCGCCGAGCAGCGCCGCCGCGCCGCCGGATCGCCGCTGCTGGCCTCGCTCCGCCTCGACGAGAAGGTGTCGCTGCTCGCCTCGGACGTCCCGGTCGCGGCCATCGGCGCGGCCCGGCTCGGCGTCGCCGCCGGGACGGGAGGTGCGCCGTGGAGGTCGTGATCGTGCCGTCCGCGTCCGTGGTGGCCGACGTCGCGGCCGAGGCCGTTCTCGGCGGCCTGCCGGCCGACCGGCCGCCGGTGCTCGGCCTGGCCACCGGGTCGTCACCGATGGGGCTCTACGACCGGCTGGCCGCCGCGGCGGCCGACGGGCGGCTGCGGTGCCACGACCTGTCCGGGGTGGCGCTCGACGAGTACGTCGGGCTCCCGCCCGGGCACCCGCAGTCCTACCGCGCGGTCCTCGAGCGCACGGTGTGCGAGCCCGTGGGGCTGCGCCGCGAGCGGCTCCACGTGCCCGACGGCAGCGGCGCCTGCCTCGCCGCACTGGAGGCGGGGGCGCTCCGCTTCGAGCGCACCGTCGCCGGCCTCGGCGGGGTCGACGTCCAGGTGCTCGGCATCGGCGCCAACGGTCACCTCGGCTTCAACGAGCCGGGATCGGCGCTGAGCTCGCGCACGCGGGTCAAGCGGCTCTCGGACCGCACCCGCGCGGACAACGCGCGCTTCTTCGGCGCGCCGCAGGACGTCCCGACGCACTGCGTCACCCAGGGTCTCGGCACGATCCTCGAGGCGCGGCGGCTCGTGCTGGTGGCCACCGGCACCGCCAAGGCGGCGGCGGTGGCCGCGGCGCTCGAGGGGCCGCTGACCGCCTCGTGCCCGGCGTCGGTGCTGCAGTGGCACGCCGACGCCGTCGCCGTCCTCGACGAGGACGCCGCGGCCCTGCTGCGCAACCGGGCCTACTACGACGCCTCCGCGCGGGGCCTCAGGCTCCCGGGCTGACGAGCCCGGGATCACGACTGGGGGCCCGGGGAGCAGCCCGGGCCCCCAGCCACGTCCGGAACCTGTGCACTGCGTGTGCGAGTGGGCCCGCCCTCTCGCTTCGGCGTGGGGCGGGTGGGACAGTGGACGTGAGGCGACGCACCACGTCCGGTCGCTGCGCCACCACCCCGGCCGGGCCGTCGCCGGAGGGGAGTGATGAGCATGAGGGGCTCGGTCGGTGACCGCGTGTTCGCTGCCACGGCCCGCGACGGCCACCTGCGCTCGGGGCGCATCCTCGCGCTGCGCCATCCCGACGGGAGCCCGCCCTACGTCGTGCGGTGGGACGACTCCAACCAGAGCACGGTGTGGTTCCCGCGCGGCCAGGGCGAGCCGGTCCGCGACGTCTGGCCGGCTGCCCCGACGGACGGCACGCGACGCCGGATGAAGTCCTGGCGCGTGGACGTCGAGCTGGTCGAGGACGGCACGGAGACCACGGCGCTCGCCCTGCTGCACGAGGACGACGACGGCACCGTGGTCGTCGCCGAGGGGCACAGCCAGCGCAACCCCCACGACACCGACGTGCCCGAGATCGGCGACGAGCTCGCCGTCTCGCGGGCGCTCACCCTGCTGGCGACCACGCTGGCGCGCACCATCGACGTGACGATCTCCGACGTCGAGCACCGCAAGGTGCACGTGCCGGGCGCCGCGTCGTCCGTCGACCTGCGCTGAGCCCGGACGCCGCGCCGAGGCCGCACGACGGCACCGGGTCATGGCGGCGAGGGAGGACCACGATGGACGGCCGCCCCCTGCGGGTGCGGGTGACCCACGCCGGTGCTGACGGACGTCACTCCCCGGGCCGGCTGCCGGTCCGGGCGGAGGTGGGGAGCCGGCCATGACCGCCGGCACGGCCCACGCCGCGCGCGAGCACCACGAGCTGCCGGTCCACGAGGTGCTCCTCGTGCTCGGCGCCGACCTGGAGACCGGCCTCGGCGAGGACGAGGCCCGCGAGCGGCTGGAGGCGTACGGGCCGAACAGCCTTCCGCGCCGGCGCGAGCACGGTCCCCTCGTGCGGCTCGCGCTGCAGCTGCACAGCCCCCTCGTCTACGTCCTGCTGTCGGCCGTGGTGGTCACGGTCGCCGTCGGGGAGTACGTCGACGCCGCGGTCATCCTCGGCGTCGTCGCCGTCAACGCGGTGGTGGGTTTCGTGCAGGAGCAGCGGGCCAGCGCGGCCCTCGAGGCACTGGCCGACCTCGCCCGCACCCGCGCCACCGTCGTGCGCGCAGGTGTGGTGCGCCGCGTCGACTCCACCGAGCTCGTCCCCGGGGACATCGTGTCGCTCGAGGCGGGCGACAAGGTGCCCGCGGATCTGCGCCTCGCGGAGGTCCACGACCTGCGCGTCGACGAGTCCACGCTCACCGGCGAGTCCGAGCCGGTCGACAAGCGCGCCCTCGTGCTGCCGGCCGAGACAGCGGTCGCGGACCGTCTCAACATGGCCTGGTCGAGCACCCTCGTGACCTCGGGGCGCGCCCTCGGCGTCGTCGTGGCGACCGGGGCGCAGACCGAGATCGGGCGCATCCAGGCGTTCGTCGGCTCCGCGCAGGGCGTGGAGACGCCGCTCATGAAGCGGCTCGCGGTGTTCGGTCGCTGGCTGTCGCTGGTGATCGTGGTCGTGGCCGCCGTGACCTTCGCCCTCGGTGTCGCGCGCGGAGAGAGCGCGGCCGAGATGGTGACCGCGGCTGTCGCGCTCGCCGTCGCCGCCATCCCCGAGGGACTGCCGGCCGCGGTGACGATCACGCTGGCGATCGGGGTGTCGCGGATGGCCCGCCGCAACGCCATCGTGCGCCGGCTGCCCGCGGCGGAGACGCTGGGAAGCACCACCGTGGTCTGCACGGACAAGACCGGGACGATCACCCAGAACCGCATGACGGTGCTGCGCGTGGTGGTCGTGGGGGAGGAGCACGAGCTCGCCGACGCTCCGGAGGCCGAGGTGCGGCCGTGCCTCGTGGCCGGTGTCCTGTGCAGCTCGGCGCGGCTGCGCGAGCCGCGGGCCGGCGTGGTCGAGGCCGTGGGCGACCCCACGGAGACGGCGCTGCTGCATGCCGCGCTCGCGCGAGGGGTCGACCAGCGCGTCGAGCTCGCCGCGCGGCCGCTGGTGGACGAGGTCCCCTTCTCGTCCGACACGGGCTGGATGGCCACCTTGCACGAGGACCCCGGTTCGGGCGGACGGCTGCTCGTGGTCAAGGGCGGCGTCGAGCCCGTGCTGGCCCTGTGCGGTCGTGCCGATCGGGGCGGCGCCCTGGACGCCGCGGCGGTCGAGGCGCAGGCGACCACGCTCGGCGACGCGGCGCTGCGGGTGCTCGCGTTCGCGTGGACACGGACCGAGCTCGACCGCATCCCGGAGGACCTGACCGGCACCCTGGGGTTCCTCGGTCTGCAGGCCATGGCCGACCCGCTGCGACCGGAGTCGGCGGCTGCCATCGCCGCCTGCCGGCGCGCGGGCATCCAGGTCAAGATGATCACCGGCGACCACCCGCGGACGGCCGCGGCGGTCGCGGCACGGGCCGGGCTGGCCGGCTGCCGGCCGCCGGTGGTGGTCACCGGCGCGGACGTCGCACCGCTGACGCTCGCCGGGCTCGGCGACGTCCTGGAGCGCACCGACGTCGTGGCCCGCGTGAGCGCGGGGCAGAAGCTGCGGATCGTCGAGGCCCTGCAGTCCCGCGGGCACGTGGTCGCGATGACCGGCGACGGGATCAACGACGCACCCGCGCTCAAGCAGGCCGACATCGGGGTCGCCATGGGCCGCAACGGGACGGAGGTCGCGAAGGAGTCCGCCGCCATGGTCCTGGCCGATGACGACTTCGCCACGATCGAGGCCGCCGTGGAGGAGGGCCGCAGCATCTACGACAACCTCGTCAAGTTCGTGACGTGGACGCTGCCCACCAACATCGGTGAGGGCCTCGTCGTCCTCGCCGCGATCGTCGCGGGCCTCGCGCTGCCCATGACCCCGGTGCAGATCCTCTGGGTGAACATGACGACGGCGGTGGCCCTGGGACTGATGCTCGCCTTCGAGCCCGCGGAGCCCGGCATCATGACGCGGCGACCGCGCTCGCCGGGTGAGCCGATCGTCACCCGGCACCTCGTGTGGCGCATGGTCGTCGTCGGCCTGCTCATGCTGGTGGGCGCCTTCGTCAGCTACGAGATCGTGCTGCGGACGGGCGCGACGCTCGAGCAGGCGCGGACCGTGGCGGTCAACGCGTTCGTGGCCATGGAGGCGGCCTACCTGGTGAACTGCCGCTCGCTCGACGGCTCGGTGCGTCGGGTCGGTCTGCTCAGCAACCGGTGGGTGCTCGTCGGCGGGGCCGCCATGCTCGTGCTCCAGGCGCTCTTCACCTTCTCGCCGTGGATGCAGGAGGCCTTCGGCACGGCCGCGCCTCCCGCCGCGTCCTGGCTGCTGGTCCTGGCCATGGGCGTCGGCCTGCTCGCGGCGGTCGCCGGGTTCAAGCGGGCGACCGCGCCGCGCTCCCCGACGGCGGCTCAGAGCCGACGGGCGTAGCGCAGCTCGGGGAGGAAGTCCGCGGGCTGCGCGCGCTCGCCGGTGGGCGCGAAGCCGTGACGCTCGTAGAACCGCTGCGCCCGGGAGTTGCCCTCGAGCACCCACAGCGTCACGTGGTCGTAGCCGGAGGTCACCAGCTCGTCGAGGGTGTGGTGCAGCAGCTCGCGCCCCGCCCCGGTGCCCCACACCGACGGCAGGGTGTAGATCGCGTAGACCTCGCCGCGCCCGTGGACGCCGCACGGCAGGTCGTCCGGCCCGCGCTCCGGGCCCGAGGAGGTGAACCCGACGATCCGCCCGTCGTCCTCGGCGACGACCGTGCGGGCGTGGCCCCAGCCGGAGTACGCCGCGACCCAGCGGTCCAGCCGCTCCGGCTCGTCGAGGTGCGAGAGGACGTCGTGCGGCACGAGGCCGGCGTAGGCCGCCTGCCACGAGCGGGCGCGCACGAGCGCGACCTCGGGGAGGTCGTCGGGCTCGGCCACGCGCAGGCGCGGGGGTGGGACCACGGGGGCGATCCTCGCCGACATGACGGCGCCCCGCCGACGGGTTGTCCGTGGCGGGGCGCCGGGCAGGGGGAGGGGCGGGGCGGGTCAGGCCACGCCGAGCCGCTCCTTGACCTCGCGGAGGCTGGGGTTGGTCGCGGCGGTGCCGTCGGGGAAGACGACCGTGGGAACGGTCTGGTCGCCGCCGTTGACGCTCATGACGAACTCGGCCGCGTCGGGGTCGCGCTCGATGTCGACCTCGGTGAACTCGATGCCCTCACGCCCCATCTGGGCCTTGAGCCGGCTGCAGTAGCCGCACCAGGTCGTGGTGTACATCGTGACCGCCATCGCGTCGTCCGCTCCTCGTCGTCTCGTGTGCGGGCCGGGTGCCCGCCGGCCGGTCGTGCGCCGTTGACCCTTCAACGGCAGCCTGGCCCCGGCTTGTTCCCGATGATCACATCCGCGCCCCGCGCCGCCGACCGCGGGGCGGGCGGCCCGGGGCCGCGGTCCTCGGCGGCTGCGAGGATGGCGCCGTGACCGCCGCCGACCCCGTCCCCGGCCTGCCGGGAGCGCCGACCCGCCGCGCGCGGTCCGTGGTCACCCCCGACGACGTGCTCGAGGCGCTCGACCCCGAGCAGCGCGAGGCCGCCTCGGCGGTGTCGGGTCCCGTGGTGGTCCTGGCTGGGGCCGGCACCGGCAAGACCCGGGCGGTGACCCACCGCATCGCCTACGCCGTGCTCACCGGCCGCCACGACCCGCGCCGGTCGCTGGCGGTCACCTTCACCAGCCGCGCGGCGGGCGAGATGCGCCAGCGCCTCGCCGAGCTCGGCGTCTCGGGGGTGCAGGCGCGCACGTTCCACTCCGCCGCGCTGCGCCAGCTGCGCTACTTCTGGCCGCGGGTCGTGGGCGGCGCGCTGCCGGAGATCCTGCCGAGCAAGGCGCGGGTGCTCGCCCCGGTGCTGCGCTCCGCCGGGTTCGCCGACCCGACTCTGGCCCGCGACGTCGCCAGCGAGATCGAGTGGGCGAAGGCGAGCCAGGTGGTGGCCGCCGACTACGTCGCCGCGTCGCTGGCGGCGCGTCGCGAGCCGCCGGCCGGGCTCACCCGCGAGAACGTCGCCGACGCCTACGCCGCCTACCAGGAGCGCACGAGCGAGCAGGGCCTCGTCGACTTCGAGGACGTCCTGCTGCTCACCGTGGGCATCCTCGACACCCGGCCGGACATCGCCGACGAGGTCCGCACCGCGTACCGCTGGTTCACCGTCGACGAGTACCAGGACGTCAGCCCGCTCCAGCAGCGGCTGCTCGACCTCTGGCTCGGCGAGCGCGACGACCTGTGCGTGGTGGGCGACGCGAGCCAGACGATCTACACGTTCACCGGGGCCACGTCGTCCTACCTGCTCGACTTCCGCACGCGCTACCCGCACGCCACCGAGGTGCGTCTCGTCCGGTCCTACCGGTCCACGCCGCAGGTGGTCGGGCTCGCCAACCGCGTGCTCGCCGGCGCGACGGGCCCGGAGGCCCGGCTGCGCCTCGAGCTGCGCTCGCAGCTGCCCGACGGCCCGGCGCCGCGCGTCGCGGCGTACGCCGACGAGCAGGCCGAGGCCGACGCCGCCGCGGCGACGGTGCGGGGCCTGCTCGGGCAGGGGGTGCCCGCCCGCGAGGTGGCGGTGCTCTACCGGGTGAACGCGCAGTCCGAGCTGCTCGAGGAGTCGCTGGCCGCCGCCGGCGTGCCCTACGTGCTGCGCGGCGAGTCGGCCTTCTTCGACCGGCCGGAGGTGCGCGAGGCCGTCACGCGGGTGCGCGGCGCCGCCCGCTCGGGCGGCAGCACGGGCGACCTCGCGGCCGACGTGCGCTCACTGCTCGGCGCGATGGCCTGGACGCCGGACCCGCCGGCGGGCGGCGCGGCCCGGGAGCGCTGGGAGAACCTGCTGCGCCTGGTGACGCTGGCCGACGACCTCGCGGCCGAGACGCCCGGCGCCACGCTCGCGGACCTCGTCGCCGAGCTCGACCACCGGGCCGAGACCCGCAGCACCCCCTCGGCCGAGGGGGTGACGCTGGCGACGGTGCACGCGGCCAAGGGGCTCGAGTGGGACGCCGTCGTGGTCGTGGGCCTGGCGGAGGGCACCTTCCCGATCCAGTACGCCGACACGCCGGCCCGCGTGGAGGAGGAGCGGCGGCTGTTCTACGTCGCCTGCACCCGGGCCCGCCGTCACCTCGTGCTCACCTGGGCCCGGTCGCGCTCGGGCCGCGGTCGCCGCGACCGCTCGCGCTTCCTCGACTCGGCGGGAGCCGCGGCAGGTGTCGAGATGCTCGACGGCGGCGGCGTCGTGCGCGGGACGGGCAGCCGTGCGGGCGGCGGCCCCGACGCCGGCCGACGCCGGCGGGTGCCGGCCACCTGCCGGGTGTGCGGGGCCGCGCTGGTCACGGGCGCGGAGTCGGCGCGCGGGAGGTGCCGCACCTGCCCGGCGTCGTACGACGAGGAGCTGCTCGGCCGCCTCGAGCAGTGGCGGTCGGGGGAGGCCAGCCGTCGCTCGGTGCCGGCGTACGTCGTGCTCGGCGACGCCGCCCTCGAGGGCGTCGCCACCGAGCGCCCGGCCGACCGCGCGGCCCTGGTGCGCATCCCCGGGATCGGCGCGCGCACCCTCGCGGCCTACGCCGACCAGCTCCTGGCCCTCGTGCGGGGCGAGACCCCGCCCGAGCCACCGGACGACGGGGCCTGAGGGCCGCGCGGCGTCCCCCGACGGCCCGCACCGCCGGTCGGCGTGGGCCGTCCGGACGACAGTTCTGCGGATTCGTCGAAGACTCGCCGTAAACCTGATTGCGCTCTGTCGGACCGGCCGCGTAACCTCCTTCTCGCGCGAGAGACGCGCACCCCGGACGACGCGCCAGGGACGAGGCACGAGGAGGTGAGCCCCCGATGATCAGCACGTACATCGCCGAGGCCGCTTTCGTGCTGCCTCTGTGCGTCGCCGCTGCCGCCGCGCTCGCCGCGGCCTTCGGTGCGTTCCAGGGCCGCACGTCCGCCGTCGTCGTCATGGCGGACGGCCACACCGATCTCGCGCCCGTCGTCTGGTTCCGCGGCATCACCAAGCCGGGCACCACCGGTACGTCGTACGACCCGCAGTCTCGAGGATCCACTGGGTGACACCTCACCCCTGGCACCTCGAGGCCGCGGATCCCGAACCGGGAACCGCGGCCTTCGTGTTTCTCCGGGTCCGTCCCGGGGCCACGCAGCACCACCGGCTCCACCCGCACCGCCGCACCACCCGCACCATCCGCACGACCCCCTATCCCGCACGACTCGAGGACCGCGGACGATCCCGCGGTGCGCGAAGGAGGTGACCGCACATGAGCGTCCTGACCGACGACCTGACCCACACCCTCGGACAGCAGGCCGCGTCGACCGACTGGGTCGACACCAGCACGCCGTGCCGGTCGAACGACCCGGAACTGTGGTTCGCCGAGCGTCCCGACGACGTCGCGCTCGCCCAGGCTCTCTGCGGAGGCTGCGCGCTGCGCGCCGCCTGCCTCGCCGGAGCCCTGGAGCGGCGCGAGCCGTGGGGCGTCTGGGGTGGCGAGCTCTTCGAGCGCGGTCAGGTCGTGGCGCGCAAGCGCCGGCCGGGCCGTCCTCGCAAGGACGACCACCTCGTCCGGCGCGCCGCCGAGGACGCACTCGCCGCCCGTCTGGCCGAGCTCACCCGTGAGGTCGACCAGGACGGCGAGTACCTCGACGACCTCACCGACACCGGCGTCATCCCGACGCCGCGCGAGGGAGCAGCCGCATGACCCGTCGTACCGAGTCCGACGCACCCGCGTCGTACTCCCTCCCCGCCCACCGGGCGGTCCACGTCCCCGGGCCGTCGCTGACCGCGACGCCCGTCTCGAGTTCGGAGTCCGACATGTATCTCGTCCCCGAGCAGATGGCACGCAGCCATATGCAGAACCAGCTGGCCGTGCGCCAGCACGAGGCGCAGCTGTGGCGCGTCCGACGCGTCGCACTCGCCGCGCGCCGGGCGGAGGCGGCCGAGCGCCGCGCCCGGCTGGCTCGTGAGGCGGCGGTCCTCGCCGCCCGCGAGTCCGCCCTCGCTCTCGCCCGCTAGGACCTCGGTCCCGATGGGCGGTGAGCACGACGGGCGGGTGACCCACCTCGAGGGTCACCCGCCCGTCGTCGTGTCCGGGGCCGGTCGCTGCGGCAGGATCGGGCCGTGGCCGCCGACGAGCTCCCCGCCGACCCGGACGCCGACGTCGACCCCGGCACCGGCCCCGACGTCGCGTCCGACGTCGATCCCGACCCGGTACGCGCCGCCCTCGACGCCGCGGTCGCCGCGCTGACCGCCCGCGATCTCGCCGAGATCGTCGACCTCGTCGCGTGGCCGGACCCCGCCGCCGGGCGCGAGCCGGACGGGCGCCCGCTCGCCGTGGTGGTCGCCGACCACGCCGGCCGCGCCCTGCTCGACGCCGACCATCCGGAGGGCCGCCTGCTCGAGGGCCGCCATCCGCTGCCCAGCACCGACCCGCTGGCCTTCCTGCCCTACGCCGCGGAGGTCGCGGACCCCTCTCCGCAGCACGACTCCAACGCCTACCCGCTGCCCTGGCCGCGGCTCCAGTCGTTCTTCACCGACCCGCGCAGCCCGGACCTCGCGGTGGTGCACACCCCGCGGCACTGGTTCCCCGACGAGGGCGGCCACCGCGGTGAGCACGGCTCCCTCGACGTCGTCCAGTCCCGCGCCCCGTTCCTGGTCTCGGGGGCCGGCGTCCGCGAGCGCGGGGTGGTGGCCGACCACGCCCGGCTCGTCGACGTCATGCCGACCCTGGCGTGGCTCGCCGGGGTGGACCTCGAGCACCTCGCCAGTCTCGACGGCGTCGTGCGCTCGGACCTGGTCACCCGCGGCGCCACCTACGTCATCGGCCTGCTCTGGGACGGCGGGCACCCCGGCTCGATGCTCGACCTCGCCGCGGCCGGGGAGCTGCCCGCCGTCGCCCGGCTGCTCGAGCGCGGCTGCGCGCTGGCCGGCGGGGCGGTGGCCGAGTTCCCGAGCCTCACCCTGGTCAACCACACGAGCATGCTCACCGGCGTCGGCCCGGGCCGGCACGGCGTCGTCGGCAACGTGTACTGGGACCGCGAGCAGGGCCGCCGCGTGGTGCCCAACGACCCCGCCACCTGGCACCTGACCTCGGAGCTCTACCGCGAGGGCGTCACGACGCTGTTCGAGGCGGTGGCGGCGGCCCGGCCCGGGGTGCGCACCGCGAGCGTCAACGAGATGACCGAGCGGGGGGCCTGGGCCTCCACCTTCGCCCTCGTGCGTGCCGCGCTGGCCAGCGGCGAGGCGGTCGACCCGGGCGAGGCGGGCAGCAGCGACTCGCGGGACTTCGTCACCGCGGTGCGCGCCCTGCTGCCCGACCCGCTCGCCTCCGAGCTCGTCACGCACGCGCGGTGCGGGGAGGACGACGACTACGCCTTCTACTCGGGGATCGACGTGCTCGGCCTGTCCACGGTCGTGGGGCTGTTCTCGGCGGCCGACCCGGCCGAGTTCCCCGCGGTGACCTGGTGGTCGCAGTACACGACCGACGCCGGGCACCACGCCGGCGGACCGCGCTCGCCGATCGCCCTCGACGCGCTGCGCGACTGCGACCGGCGGCTCGGGGTGCTGCTCGACCACCTCGAGCGGGTCGGCGTCCTCGACGAGACGGTGTTCCTGCTGACGGCCGACCATGGGTTCGAGACCGCCGAGCCCCCGGCGGCGGGCTCCTGGGCCCCGGCGCTGCGGGCGGCGCTGGACCCCCTCGGCGTGCCCTGGCGCGACGAGGGCCCCGGCTTCCTCTACTTGGGTGGGGTGTGACGCGATGACGGTGCTGATCTGCGCGCGGTGCGGCGCGACGCTCGACGCGGACGCCGACGAGCAGAGCGGCATGGCCGCGCTGCAGTGGGTGGCCTCCCACGAGCGTGGGCGCGACCTGCGCTACTGCCCGGCGTGCGCCCGCGACAACCTGCGCGCGATCGAGGGCAAGCTGGACGCCGAGGACTGGTGAGCCGGTCGGCCACTGCGCCCGGTGGGACCCGGCGTCAGGCGACGCCGGGCGGCACCACGAGCTCGGGCACGGGCGCCTCGCGGTGCCCGGTGCGCTCCGCGCCGATGCCGGCGACCACCACGAGGGCCACGCCGACGGCCTGCGCCGCCGACGGGTGCTGGGCCAGCACCACGGCGCCCACCAGCACCCCGAAGGCGGGCTCGAGCGACATCAGCGTGCCGAACGCCGCGGTGGTGAGTCGCCGCAGGGCCAGCATCTCCAGGGCGTAGGGGATCACGGGCAGCAGCAGGGCGAGGCCGAAGGACTGGAGCACGACGAGGCCGTCGATGTGGCCGGCCGCCTGCGGGAGCCCCACGACGGTGGCCACCAGCGCCGCGACGGGGATCGTGAGCGCGAGCCCGTCGATGCCGGCGTAGCGGTCGCCGACCACCTGGGTGAGCAGGATGTACGCCGCCCAGCCGCAGGCCGCCAGTGCCGCGAGCAGCAGCCCCGCGACGTCGACCTCACCGGTCCACGGGCGGGTGAGCAGCAGCACGCCCGCGAGCGCGAGCACCGGCCACAGCAGCGAGCGGCGGTCGCGGCTGCGCGCCACGGCGACGCCGAGCGGGCCGAGGAACTCCACGGCCACGGCCGTGCCGAGCGGGATGCGGTCGATGGCCGAGAGGAAGGCGACGGTCGTCACGCCGGTGACCACCCCGAGGGCCACGGGCACCGGCAGGGTGGCGGGACGCAGCGCGCGCAGGTCGGGGCGGACGAGCGCGAGGAAGATCACCGCCCCCGCGGCGAGGCGCAGCCAGGCCGTGCCCGCCGGGCCGACGACGTCGAACAGCCGGGTGGACAGGGCGGCGCCGAGCTGCACCGAAAGCATGGCCGTGACGGCCAGGGTCCACGCGGGGACCCGGTGCAGGCCCGGGCGGGACGTCGTCACCCGCGCAGCATGCCAGCAGGCACCGACGCGCCGGCGACCACGATCGGCCCGACGGAGCGGCCCGCGGTCAGGCCGGGCCGGCGGTGAACGACGGCAGCCAGCGCTCGAGCTCGCCGCGCATGGGCACGGTGGCGTCCATCTGCGAGAGCACGCTGATCCCGCCGAGCCAGACCCGGTGGATGAGCATGTACTGCGGCGGCAGGTTGATCTTGAACCCGACGGAGAAGTCGGGGTTGCGCGGGTCCGAGAGCCGGGTGAAGTGGCTGCGCATCCACTCGCGGCTGAAGTGGAAGTACTCGTGGGTCGCCGGCTCGGCGAACGGCGAGAGGGCGGCGAAGAACGTCTCCGCGTCGACCTCGACGCCGGGCTTGATGAAGCCCTCCTCGCGCAGGCCCTCCACGATCGCCTCGGCGTCGCCGAGGGTGGCGATGCGCAGCAGCTGGCCCATCGCCGGCGGCGGCCCTTCCGGGAGTCGGGCCACGGCGCCGAAGTCGAGGATGCCGAGGCGGCCGTCGGGCAGCACGCGGTAGTTGCCCGGGTGCGGGTCGGCGTGCAGGAGCCCGGCGCGCAGCGGCCCGGACATGAGGAAGCGCAGGTAGAGCGTGCCGTAGTGGTCGCGTTCCTCGCGGGTGCCCTCCGCGATCACCCGCGAGAGCGGGTAGCCGTCGAGCCACTCCGACACGACGACCGTCGGCGCGGCGGCGAGCACGTGCGGGACGACGAACTCGTCGTCGCCCTCGTAGGCGGCGGCGAACTGGCGCTGCGACTGCGACTCGGTGAGGTAGTCGAGCTCCTCCGCGGCCCGGGCCTTGAGCTCGGCGAGCAGCGGCTTGATGTCCATGCCGGGCGACATCGAGGCGAACATCCGGGCCATCCGCGACACCGTCGCGAGGTCGCCCATGAGCGCCTTGCCGGCGCCGGGGTACTGGATCTTCACCGCGACCTCGCGGCCGTCGTGCCACACCGCGCGGTGCACCTGGCCGATGGACGCCGCCGCCGCCGGCTCGTCGTCGAACTCGGAGAACCGCTCGCGCCAGTCGTCGCCGAGGGCCTCGACCAGGCAGCGGTGCACGGTGTCGGCGGGCATCGGCGGGGCGGCGTCCTGGAGGCGGGTGAGGGTCGCCCGGTAGGGCTCGAGCAGCTCCTCCGGCAGCGCCACCTCGAAGATGCTCATGGCCTGGCCGAACTTCATCGCCCCGCCCTTGAGCTCGCCCAGGGTCTTGAACACCTGCTCGGCGGTGCGCTGCTGGATCTCGGTGGCGACGGCCTCCGCGGGCTTGCCCCCGACCTTCTTGCCGAAGCCCAGTGCGGTGCGTCCGGCGTAGCCCAGGGGGAGCGCCGCGAGACGCGCTCCCCGGGTCACGGCGCGGCGGGGGAGGTCGGTCACCCGACCATTGTGACGGTGCCCCCCGCCCACCCGCACCCGCACACCGGGTGGCGCTGCGCCGGGCGGACGTCCGGCAGGCACTCGGGCGCCCTCAGCTCGAGCGTCGCGGACGCCGTCACCGGTGCCGGACCGCCCGGCGTGTCCACCACCACGAGGGCCTGGGCGACGGCGAGCGCGCCCGCCGCGACGGCCAGCGGACCGCCCTGGGCCCGCGCCCTCGGGTGGCGCAGCCGCAGCTGGTCGGCGATCGCGGGCCACGCGGGGTCGGCGTCGCGGGCACGGTGCTCGAGGCACCACAGGCACGGCCCGCTCCCCGGCAGCACGAGGGGACCCACCCGGGCGGCGTCGCCACTGACCGCGACCGCGAGGTGGGCGACCCCGTCGCCGAGGAGGTCGTCGGCGAGCTCGGGGTCGGTCCACGGCAGGTCGGAGTCGGCCGCGGAGCACACCACGGTGAGGGCGGGACGACGGTCGCGGCCGCCGACGGCGGTGGGGCGCGCGCCCTGGCGGCGCAGGGCCTCGGCCACCTCGTCGCGCCACGAGGCGTGCGGCTCGAACGGGCCGACGGGGGTGAGGTCGGCCAGGGTGGTCTCCCGGTCCGGCCCCTCGAGCACGACGGCGCCGACGCCCGCGGCGGCCAGGCCCAGCGCGACGTGGGCGGCGGCGCGGTCGTTGCCGCGCACGGCCACGGTGGCGCGGTGCCGGCGCTCCAGCCGCCGGGCCGCCTCCCGGGTGCTGGACGTGGTGAGGGCGAGGCCGGCGAGGTCCGGGCCGTAGCGCTCGCGGCGCACCAGCGACAGGCCGCCGGCCGGCCCGGGGTCGTCGTCGAGCACGCCGAGGTCGTGCAGCTCGTCGAGGGCGGGCGCGATCTCGGGCGCGAGGCGCAGCAGCTCGTGGCGCCCCGTCACGCCGTCGAGGTGCATGAGCGCCGTGCCGGCGTCGTCGCTGAGGCGGTCGACCCGCACGGCGCGCTGCGGGTCGACGCCGATCTGCACGGCGTCGCGGCCCCGGCGCAGCACGGGCCGGCCGGGACGGGTGAGGGGCAGGTGTCGGCTCATGCGCGCACCCTCGGGGCAGCGCGCTGTGGAGCGCCGGAGCGGTCCACAGCCCCGGGCGCGCACCGTGGTCGGCGCCGTCGGTGGAGGGGCCGGGGCACGGCCGCGGCCCGCTGGCTCAGACGACGCCGCAGTGCTCGAGGTAGAGGACGGCCAGAGCCCGGGTCGCCGTGCGCAGGTCGTCCACCAGGATGCTCTCGTCCGGGGCGTGGGCGTCGCGGGTGTCGCCCGGGCCGTACTGCACGGTGGGCAGGTGCGGGGCGAGCAGGCGCAGGTCGCTGCCGTAGGGGGCGCCGTACTCCTCCTGCGGACGGCGTCCGGGGGCGGCGAGCGCGTGCGCCCGGCGCAGGCCCGCGAGCAGCTCGCCGGCCTGCGAGCGCCCGGACGCGAACTGCCCGCCCCACCACTGCACCGTCACCGGGTGCTCGCGCAGGAAGGGGTCGGTCGCGCAGGCCTGCGCGACGCAGTCCTCGAGCTCGGCGCGGGCGGTCGCCGGGTCCTCGTCGAGGGCGACCCCGAGGCGCCCCTCGGCCACGAGCAGGTCCGGCACGGTGCTCGCCCAGTCGCCGGCGTGGACCGTGCCGATCGAGAGCGGGTAGGCCAGCGGCCAGCGGCCCACGAGCGGGTCGACGTCGCGGTTGCGCCGGGCCTCCAGCTCGGCGAGCGCGGCCCGCACGTGGACGAAGCCGTCGATCGCGCTGACGCCCTCGGTGCGCCGTGAGGCGTGCACCGCGAGCCCCGGGACGAGCAGCCGGAAGGTCAGCGCGCCGGCGTTGGCGGGCACGAGGTCGAGGTCGGTGGGCTCGGGCACGACGCACGCGCTCGCGGTGACCCCGCGCCGCACCAGGGCGAACGTGCCGAGGCCACCGTCCTCCTCGCCCACGACCGGCGCCACGGTGAGGTCGCCGGCCAGCCGGACGCCGAGGGCCCGCACGGCGCGGGCCGCCGCGATCGCGGCGACCAGCCCGCCCTTCATGTCGCACACGCCCCGGCCGACCAACGCGGCGCGCCCGTCGCGCTCGACCCGCCGCAGCGTCCAGGGGTCGCCGGTCCAGGCGCCCAGGTCGCCGGGCGGGACGACGTCGGTGTGCCCGTCGACGAGCAGCGAGCGGCCGAGGTCCGGGGCGTGCCCGGGCAGCGTGGCCACGAGGCCGAGCGCCTCGCTGCGGGCCACCTCCATGCCCGGGAAGGCCGGGTCCTCGACCAGCCCCGGGAGGTCGAGCGGCCACAGGGCGACGTCGAAGCCGTCCTCGTGCAGCACGTCCGCGAGCACGCGCTGCACCTCGACCTCGGCGGGGCTGCCGCCCACGCTGGGGATCGCCACGAGGCGCTCGAGCAGGTCGAGGGCGGCGGGCAGGCCGGCGTCCACCGCCGCCAGCACTCCCGGGACGGGATCGGCGGCACCGGGGGAGGGGCGGCCGTGCTGGTCGGCGTCGCCGACGGGGGTCTCGGTCACGCGGTCACCCTAGGGACGCGCGCCGGGGCAGGGGGCGGGACGGGGCCGCCGACGACGGAGCCCCGCCCGCGACGGCGCGCGGGCGGGGCTCCGGACGAGCGAGGAACGATCAGGCCTTGCCGAGGATCCGGTTGACCTTCGTGTTGCAGACGGGGCAGATGCCCTGCGCCATGCGACGTCCGTTCTTCTCGACGACGGTGCCGGTGAACTCGCGCTTCTCCTTGCACTTCACGCAGTACGCCTCGCCGGTGTAGCTCTCGTCCGCCATGGGGTCCTCCTCCTGGTGTGGATGCGTGCCGCCCCGGTCGCCGAGCTCCCGACGGGGGGGCCCGGGCGCGCGGCGAGCACGGGCCACCAAGGTGGCCTGGGCTGGCTCGACCCTACGCCCGAGCACGCGGGGAACCGCGCAGGCGCGCACCGCCCCGCCGCGGCCGAACGAGGTCGAACAAGTGCAAATCAGGACAAACAGTGCTCGTTCGACGCGTCCGCGGGGGCCCGGGCAGGTCGCCGCGTGACGGTGCTCACGTCGCGTGGGGCCTCCACGCACGCGCGAACCCCTCGCGCGGCAGCACGCACCAGCCCTCACCGGGTGCTGCGGGCGGCGAGCAGCAGCAGCGCCACGCACCCCAGCGCCAGCGCCATCACGTAGCGGAACAGCGCCCGACCGCGCCCGGTGACGGCGACCACCAGCCCGCCGCCGGCGGCGGCCAGCCCGATCGCGGCCGCCGCCCCGGCCGCGAGGCTGAGCTGGGCGACGAGCAGGGCGACGGCGAGCACGAGCAGGCCGAGGGTCGCCCAGGTGGCGCGGCGCACCCCGACCGCGGCCACCAGCCCGCCGGCCTCCACCGCGCGATCGGCCTCGACGTCGGGGATCGCGTTGGCCAGGTGCGCCGCGACGCCGAGCAGCACCCCGGTGAGCGTGAGCCATGCGGGCGGCGGCTGCGAGGGCGTCAGCCCGTAGGTGACGTACGCCGGCACGAGCCCGAAGGACACCGCGTAGGGCAGCGGGGAGAGCACCGTGGTCTTGAGCACGAGGTTGTACAGCCAGGCCGAGGCGACGGCGAGCACGTGCGCGGTGCCCCCGACGGGTCCGGCGGCGAGGTAGGAGAGCACCAGGCAGGCCGCCGCCGCCAGCGCGGCCGCGCGCCAGAGCGCCGACGCCGTCACGTCCCCGCGCACGGTGGGCTTCTCCGAGCGGCCCGCACGCAGGTCGCGGTCGGCGTCGTGGGCGTCGTTGCACCAGCCCACCGACAGCTGGCCGGCGAGCGTCGCGGCCGCGACGAGCGCCAGGCCGGCCGGCTCCCGCCCGAAGGCGGCGGCGAGGGCGGTCACCGCCAGCGTGACGGTGACGGTCGGGCCGGGGTGGCAGGCGTCCACCAGCCCGCGCACGGGCGAGCGGGTCGACGGCACGCCGCAGTCTCGCAGGTGCGGCGCGCGACCGGGCGGCGTCGCGGCGACCCGTCGTCCGGGCCAGGACCGGGTCGTCCCGGCCGGACGACGGGTGCGTCACGATGGGGCATGGCCCACGCGTTCGTGCTCCTGCACAGCCCGGTGGTGGGGCCGAGCACGTGGCGCCCGGTCGCGGAGCGCCTGCTGCGGGCCGGGCACGACTGCGTGGTGCCGGACCTGCGCCACGTGGCGCAGGCCGGGCCGCCCTACTGGCCCGCCGTCGTGTCCACCGCGGCGGATGCGATGGGTCAGCTCGACGCCCCCGGCCCGGTGGTGCTCGTCGCCCACAGCAACGCCGGCCTGCTGCTGCCCGCCGTGGCCGCGGGCTCGCCCCGGCCGGTGTCCGGCGCGGTGCTCGTCGACGCGGCGACCCCGGCCGACCCGGGCCCGTCCCCCGCGGCGCCGGTCCCGCTGCTCGAGCTGCTGCGCACGCTGGCCGATCCGTCCGGGCGGCTCCCCGTGTGGACCTCCTGGTGGCCGGACGAGGAGGTGGCCGGGCTCCTCCCGGACCCCCGCGCGAGGGCGACGGTCGTGGCCGACCAGCCGCGGCTCCCGCTCGACTACTACGAGCAGCGCTTCCCCGTCCCGGACTCCTGGCGGACGCTCCCCACGGCGTACCTGCGCCTGTCGGAGGCCTACGACGAGGACGAGGCGCGGGCGCGGGCCGAGGGCCGCCCGGTGGCCCGGCTGACCGGCGGGCACCTGCACGCGGTGGTGGACCCGGACGCGGTGGCTGCCGCCGTCGTGGACCTGGCGACGAGGCTCACCGGTCGCGGCTGACCCGGTGCCGGGAACGACAGGAGCCCTCGGGTCTCGCAGCCGCTGTTCGCCTTCCCCTTGCGAACACCGGCCCGTTCTCCCAAGGGCTCCGTCGAAGGAGGAACCTAGGCCCGCGACGGAACTCCGGTCAACGCGGGCGGGCCTCGCCCTGTGGACGTCCCTGGGGACAGGGTGGGGACCGCATGGCGCGTCGCTGTGGACGCAGGGTGGACGACGCTGGGGACGACGCCGGCCGCGCACCGGCCGGAGCCGCGCGACCTGCGGGTTCCGTGTCCACCGGGTGTGGACACGAAATTCCCGTGCACCCGAGCGGTTCGCGGCGTGCCCCGGGCGCGCTCACGCACCCTGTCGGGGCCCCGGGCTAGCGTCGTCCCCGATGAGCCAGACCGTCGTCGACCTCCCCGGCCTGCCGCCCGACGTCGAGGTGCGCCGCAGCACCCGCCGGCGGCGCAGCGTGACCGCCTACCGCGAGGGCGGGCGCACGATCGTCGTGGTGCCCCAGCGGATGGCGCGCGCGGACATCCCCGCCTACGTCGAGGAGCTCGTCGAGCGGCTGCGCTCCCGCGAGCGCCGCGTGCGGGGCAGCGACGCCGAGCTGATGCGCCGGGCCGAGGACCTCTCGCGCCGCCACCTCGAGGGCCGCGCGGTGCCGCGATCGGTGCGCTGGGTGGGCAACCAGAACCGCCGCTGGGGCTCGTGCACCCCGGCCGACGCCGCGATCCGCCTCTCCGACCGCCTCGCCGCGATGCCCGAGCACGTCGTCGACTACGTGCTCCTGCACGAGCTCGTGCACCTGCTCGTGCCCGGGCACGGCCCGCAGTTCGAGGCGTGGATGACCCGCTACCCGCGGCTGCTCGAGGCGCGGGCGTTCCTGGCCGGGGTCGACCACGCCACCAGCCACGGCCTCGACCTCGCCGAGACGCCGGACGGCGAGCCGGAGGCGGCGGATCCCGCCGCCGAGCGCCCCGTCCAGGTGGCCGACGGTGCGCCGACGGTCGGCGCCGGCCCCGCTGCGGCGCCGGAGCCGGCGGCCGCGCTGCGCCGGCGCCGTCCGGCCGCGGACTCCTCCGGCGGAGCCGAGCCGCTCTTCTGACGCCTCCTGCTGCGTGAGGTTCTCGGCAGCGGGCGGGTACTCAGCGCTGGGCGGTGGCGGCGGCCACGAGGCGCTCCAGGGCGTCGTCGGCGAGCTCGGGCAGCGCGTCCACCGGCCACCACCGCAGGTCGAGCGACTCCTCGCTGATCACGTGGACGGCCCCGGGTGGCGCGACGGCGACGTACTGCACGTCGAGGTGCCACGAGCCGCCGTGGCAGCCCACCCGGTGGCGGTCCAGGCGCACCGGCTCGGCGCCGAGCACGAGCCCCTCGATGCCGCTCTCCTCGCGCGCCTCGCGCGCCGCCGCGGCGTGCAGGCCGGCGTCGTCGGGCTCGCAGTGCCCGCCCATCTGGAGCCAGCGGCCGATCTTGGCGTGCAGGGTGAGCAGCACGCGGTCGCGCGCCGGCGAGACGACGAGCGCGCTGGCGGTCAGGTGCCCGGGCACGCAGGAGCGGTAGGGCGCGTCGGCGTGCCGGGCCAGGAAGTCCAGGTACTCGCGGCGCAGGCTCTCCTGCGCCGCGTCCGGCGCGGCCCACGTGCGGAGCACGTGCTCGGCGTCGGCGTGCAGGCGGTCGGCGCCCGCGACGCCGGACCCGACGCCGGACCCGGCGTCGGGCGCGTCGCCGCCGGCGGTCCCGGTCGTGCTCACGCGGGGGAGCCGCCGCCGTCCCCGGGCGCGTCCGGGCCGTCCTGCTCCGGCGAGCTCGCGTCCTCGGGCGCGCCCGGAGCCTCGGGGAGCCCCTCGAGCGCCGAGAGGTCGAGCGGGGCGGTGCGGCGCACGAACGCCGCGATGGCCTCGTCGCCGTCGAGGTCCTCGACGTGGGGCAGCAGGTCCGGGTGGCCCCACAGCTCGTCGCGGGCGTCGGCGCCGCGCTCCTCGCGCACCGCCGACCACAGGGTGGCTGCCTCGCGCAGCCGCCGCGGGCGCAGCTCGAGGCCCACGAGCGTGGCGAACGTGCGCTCGGCCGGGCCACCGGTGGCGCGACGGCGGCGCATGGTCTCGCGCAGCGCGCCGGCCGAGGGCAGCCGGCCGGACGCCGCCTGCGTGACGACGTCGTCGACCCAGCCCTCGACGAGCGCGAGGAGCGTCTCCAGCCGGGCCAGGGCCGCCTTCTGCTCGGGGGTGTCCTCGGGCACGAACACGCCCGAGGCGAGGATCTCCTGCATCGCCTCGGGGTTGGACGGGTCGATGCCCCGGGCCGCCTCCGCGATCCGCTCCTGGTCGACGTGGATGCCGGCGGCGTACGCCTCGACCGCCGCGGTCAGCTGCGAGCGCAGCCAGGGCACGTGGGCGAAGAGCCGCTGCGAGGCCGCCTCGCGCAGGGCTAGGTAGAGGCGCACCTGCTCCTGGTCGACGCCGAGCCCCTCGCCGAAGGCCGCCACGTTGCGCGGCAGCAGCGCCGCGCGGCCGTCCTCGGTGAGCGGGATGCCGACGTCCGCGGCGCCGAGCACCTCGCCGGCCAGCGTGCCCAGGCCCTGGCCGAGCTGCGCGCCGAACATCATCGCGCCCATCTGGCGCGCCATCCCGAGCAGCGGCCCGACCATCTGCGCCATCTCCGGGGGCACGCCCTCCGGCAGGCCGCCGCCCGTGCCGAGGCTGGCGCTCATCGACGCGGTGACCTTCTCGGCCACTGGCTCGACGATCCGCCGCCACGACGGCAGGGTGCCCTCGATCCACTCGCTGCGGCTCCACGCGCCGCCGCCGGACGCGGTGGCCGGGAACGAGGTGACCGGGTCGAGCCACAGCGTCGCGAGGTCGAGCGCCTGCTCCACCTCGCGCCGCTCGGTCGCCGACACCGACGGGTCGCCCTGCTGGGCCACCAGGCCGCGCGCGGTGTCGCGGGCCAGGTTCCAGTTGACCGCGGAGCCGTCGCCGCCGCCGGACTGGAGCATCTGGCCGAGCTGCTGGAGGGCCGCGCCGAACTGGGCCATGTCCATCGACGACGGGTCGAAGCCGCCGGCGCCGAACGGGTTCACCGGGCCGCCGGGCTCGTCGTCGCCGTCCCCAGGGGTGAAGCCGAACGGGAGGTTGCCGCTCATCGCGCCGCTCCTTCGCCGTGCGGGGCATGCGTCGCCGGGACGTCCGTACTCGCCCCGCCGCCCGCGGCGGTGGGGGACAATGAGCGCATGCGCACGGTCACGTCGTCCACGGTAACCACGGGCGGGCGCCCGTGACGTCCTCGGACGGCTCCGGCGGTACGCCGGCGGCGAACGCGGGACGGGGACGTCGCTCGACGAAGCCGCCGCACGCCGACCCGGTTGGCGCCCCGGCCGTCGAGGCCGCCACCTCGGACGACGCTTCCTCGGACGTCGCCGCCGGCGCCGTGCCCGCCCAGGGTGGCCCGGCGGCCCCGCGCAAGGCCACAGCTCGCCGCACCCGGTCGTCGGGCAGCCGCCGGGGAGGGGCGGTCGTCGCCGTCACCGGGGCCGCCGGCGCGATCGGCGACGTGCTGGTGCGCCGGCTGCTCGCGGCCGACGACGTCGCGAAGGTCGTCGCCCTCGACGTGCGCCGTGGCGACGCCGACGGCGCCACCTGGCGGGTCATCGACGTGCGCGACCCCGTGCTCGCCGGCCGGCTCTCCGGCTGCGACGCCGTCGTGCACCTCGCCGTCGACTGGTCGCTGGACGCGCCGACGGCCACCCGCACCGCGCTCAACGTGCGCGGCACCCAGACCGTCGTCACCGCGGCGGCCGCGGCCGGGGTCAAGCGGGTGGTGCTCGTCACCAGCGCCTCGGTCTACGGCGCGCTCCCGGACAACCCCGTGCCCCTGCCCGAGGACGCGCCGCTGCGCGCGGTGCCCGAGGGCATCCATGCCGACCTGCTCGAGATGGAGCGCGTGGCCGAGGACGCGCGCCGCGTCCACCCGGGCCTGTCGGTGGTGGTCGTGCGGCCGGCCGCGCTCGTGGGTCCCGGCGTCGACACCCTGGTCACGCGGCACTTCGCCGCGCCGCGCCTGCTCGTCATGAAGGACACCTCGCCCACGTGGCAGTTCTGCCACGTGGACGACCTCGCCTCCGCGCTGCACGTCGCGGCGCTGGGCCGGGTGGACGGCGCCGTCACCGCGGCCAGCGACGGCTACCTCGACCAGCAGTCGCTCGAGGACGAGTCGGGGATGAAGCGCGTGGAGGTGCCCGCCTCGCTGGCGCTGGCCACCGCGGAGCGGCTGCACCGGGTGGGGGTGACCCCGGCCCCGGCCAGCGAGCTGGCCTACGTGATGCACCCGCTGGTGGTGCCCTCGGCGGCCCTGCGCGCGGCCGGCTGGGAGGCGGCGTACGACAACCGCCAGTGCCTGCGCGTGGTGCTCGAGCAGGTGAGCGGCGAGCACGCCCTGGCCGGACGGCGCATCGGCCGGCGCGACGCCACCGTGGCGGGCGCCTCGGCCGCCGGCGCGACGGTGGCGGTGCTCGGCGCCGCGGCCTTCGTGCGCGCCGCCCGCCGGGCCCGCTCGCGCTGACGCCGCCGCCCGCGCCGGGCTCCGTACCGCCGGAGCGGCACGCGGCTCGTAGGCTGACCCCCATGGAGGTCCTGCGCTGGCTGCTCATCCCGCTGGCGGCGACCGTCCTCGCGGTGATCTGGTTCGCCTGGCGCAACCGTGAGCGCAAGCCGGCCGACGCCGAGCAGGGCATGGAGGACATGGACCGCTTCCGCCGGGCGATGGAGCGTCCCCTGCCCCCGCTGCACCGCCGTGGGGCGCACGAGGAGCGACCGGCCGACCCGGCGCAGGGCGGCCCGCGCCCGTGAGCCTGGCCGTACGACGCTCCCTCTGGCTGGGGGCCGCCGGGGGGCTCGGCGCCGTGCTGCTCGCCGTCGGCGTGCTGGTGCCGCTGCCCTATGTCGAGCTCTCGCCGGGCCCCACGTTCAACACCATCGGCGAGGTCGACGGCAAGCCGCTCATCGACATCAGCGGCACGCCGACGTTCCCCACGGAGGGCAATCTCGACCTCACGACGGTGAACGAGCGGGGCGGCCCCGAGACCGGCGTCTACCTCGGCCGGGTGCTCGCCGGCTGGGCCGACCCGAGCACCCGTGTCGTGCCGCGCGAGGCCTTCTACCCCGACGACGTGACGACGCAGGAGGTGCAGCAGCAGAACTCCCGCGACTTCTCCGACAGCACGTCGGACTCGGTCGCCGCCGCCCTGAACTACCTGCACCGGCCGGTCGACAAGGTGGTGGTGGTCTCCTCGGTGCTCACCGGCGAGCCGGCGGACGGCCACCTCGAGCCCGGCGACCAGATCCTCGCGATCGACGGCACCACGGTGACCACGCCGCAGGACGTCTCCACCGCCATGTCCGGGGTGAAGCCGGGCGACACCGTCAGCGTCCGGGTGAAGCGGTCCGACACCGACACCCACGTCGAGCGCATCACGGCGACGTCGAACCCGCGCGACCCGGGCCGCGCCTTCCTCGGGATCGCGGTCAGCGAGACCTACCGGGCGCCGTTCCACCTGCAGATCACCCTCGGCGGCGTGGGCGGCCCCAGCGCCGGGATGATGCTCAGCCTCGGCATCATCGACAAGCTCACGCCGGGGCAGCTCAACGGCGGCCGCTACGTGGCGGGCACCGGCACGATCACGCCGGAGGGCGCCGTGGGCGCCATCGGCGGCATCGCGCAGAAGATGGTGGGCGCTCGCGGAAACGGCGCCACGCTGTTCCTCGCCCCGGCGGCCAACTGCAGCGACGTGCTGGACGCGGGCGTGCCCGCGGGGCTCACCGTCGCGAAGGTGTCGACGCTGTCCGACGCCGTCGACGCCATCCGCGCCTACCTCCAGGGCCGTCCGGTGCCCGCCTGCACGGGCTGACCGCGTCCCCTGCTGGTGGCGGGGGAGTCAGCGCAGCGTGGCCGCCAGCGCGTCGGCCAGCCGCGGGACGACGTCCGCGCCCACGAGCACGTCGGCGTCCTCGTCGTGCGAGCGCAGCCGCAGCACGCACATCCGGCCGCCCTCGCGCAGCACGACGACGGCCATGCGCACGTCCTGGCGGTCCGGGTGCTCCGCGACGATCGCCTCGAGCTCGGCCTCGTCGTCGGGCAGCGACTCCTCCACCTCCGGCGGCAGCACGATCCGCTCCAGCACGAGCGCGGCGCCGGCCACCTCCGGTGGCCAGGTCGTGGTGGCGAGCACCTCGTCGAGCGGGCGCGAGGTGTCGAGCCGCTCCTGCTCGATCGGGGTGAGCGAGTGCGGGTCGGCGGCCTCCGCCTCGAGCACGGCGGCGAGCGCGGGCTCGAGTGCCACCAGCTCGGCGGTGCGCGCCAGCGCGAACATCCGCGCCGGCTGGTCCCAGCCCTCCGAGCCCACGTGCCGCTCGATCTCGCGGGCGAGGTCCATCAGACGGAGCTCCGCCGCCGCGGCCGTGACCCGATCGTGACCGGTCGCGGCCTGCGTCGGCTCGTCTGCGGCGGGAACGCCGGAGTCCGCGGGTTCGTCGGGTCCAGTGGGTGCGTCGTGGCTGCTCACGACGTCGATTGTGCCGCGAGGACCGGAAGGGCAAGCCGTTGGACCGCCACGTAGGGTGCTGCTCGTGACGTTCGCCTCGCCCGCAGCCGGTGGAGGGCGCGGTGGCAGGCCCGCGTCCGCCAGCAGGTCCCGGCGCAACCGCGCCCTGATCTGGACCCTGGTCGTCATCGGCGTCATCGTCCTCGGCTTCTCGCTGTTCTCCGGCTTCTACACCGACCTGCTCTGGTACGAGTCGGTCGACGCCACGAACGTGTTCAGCACGCAGCTGCTGACCCGCCTGGCGCTGCTGGTGGTCTTCGGCGGCCTCATGGCCGTGATCGTCGGCGTCAACATGTGGATCGCCTACCGGGTGCGGCCGGTGTTCCGGCAGCTCTCGCCCGAGCAGGCCAGCCTCGAGCGCTACCGCGAGGCGCTCGACCCGCTGCGCCGCGTCGCGGTGATCGGGATCCCGCTCATCCTCGGGCTGCTCGCCGGCGTGAGCGCCACCTCGGAGTGGAAGGACTGGCTGCTCTTCCGCAACTCCACCGCGTTCGGCACCACCGACGCCGTGTTCGGCGTCGACCTGTCGTTCTACGTCTTCACCCTGCCGTTCCTGCGGTTCGTGGTCGGCTTCCTGTTCGCGGCAGTGGTGCTCGCGTTCCTCGCCTCGCTGGTCGTGCACTACATCTACGGCGGCATCCGGCTCCAGCCCGCCGACGACCGGATGAGCCGGGCCGCCCAGGCGCACCTCGCGGTGCTCATCGGCGTCTTCGTGCTGCTCAAGGCCGCGGCGTACTGGCTCGACCGCTACGAGGTCACGCTCTCGACCGACGACTTCGTGCCCGGCGTCACGTACAAGGACGCCAACGCGCTCATCCCGGGCCAGACGATCCTGATGTACATCTCGGTCATCTGCGCGGTGCTGTTCTTCGTCAGCGCCTTCCGGCGCGGCCTCACCCTCGCCACGACGAGCCTCGTGCTGCTGGCCGGCTCGGCCATCGTCATCGGCTCGCTCTACCCGGCGTTCGTGCAGCAGTTCCAGGTGCGCCCCACCGAGCAGGTGCGCGAGGCGCCCTACATCCAGAACAACATCGACGCGACGCGTGCCGCCTACGGGCTCGACGGCGTGACGGTGCAGAACTATGCCGCCTCGCCGTCGGCGAGCACCGACGCGATCAAGGCGAGCTCCGGCACGCTGGACAACATCCGCCTGCTCGACCCGGCCGTGGTGGGGCCGACGTTCCAGCAGTACCAGGCCAACCGCACCTACTACCGGTTCCCCGACTCGCTCGACATCGACCGCTACACGCTGGGCGACAAGCAGCGCGGCACGGTCATCGGCGTGCGCGAGGTGAACCTCAACGGCATCGACCCCAGCCAGCGCAGCTGGGCGGTCGACCACGTCGTCTACACCCACGGCTTCGGAGTGGTGGCGGCGTACGACAACACCGTGACGTCGGCCGGTGCGCCGTCGTTCTTCGAGCAGGGGCTGCCGCCGTCAGGCCTGCTCACCATCGACCAGCCGCGCATCTACTTCGGCGAGTACTCGCCGCAGTACTCGATCGTGGGCGCGCCGGCCGGCTCCGAGCCGCGCGAGCTCGACTACGCGACGGACTCCGGCTCCACGAACTACACCTACACGGGCACCGGCGGCATCCCGGTCGGCTCGCCGCTCAACCGGCTGCTGTTCGCGATCAAGTACCAGGACAGCAACATCATCCTGTCCGACCTGATCAACAGCGACTCGCGCATCCTCGAGGTGCGCGACCCGCGCGACCGCGTCGAGAAGGTCGCTCCGTGGCTGCAGGTCGACGGCGACCCGTACCCGATCGTCGCCGACGGCCGCGTGCTCTGGGTGGTCGACGGCTACACCACCACGGACCAGTACCCGAACTCGACGCCGATCTCCTTCGGCGACGCGACGACGGACACGCTGACCACGCAGGCCAAGAACGTCGCCGGCCAGACGCGCGACAACGTCAACTACATCCGCAACTCGGTGAAGGCGACCGTCGACGCGTACGACGGCACGGTCACGCTCTACCAGTGGGACCAGAGCGACCCGATCCTCGCCACGTGGATGAAGGCGTTCCCGGGCTCGGTGCAGCCGCTGTCGAGCATGCCGCCGAGCGTGCTCGAGCACGTGCGCTACCCCGAGGACATCTTCAAGGTGCAGCGCCAGATCTTCACGCGCTACCACGTCACCGACCCGACGGGCTTCTACACCGGCAACGACTTCTGGACCGTACCGAACGACCCCACCACGAGCGCGACCGCGCCGGTCGCCGCGCAGCCGCCGTACTACCTCCAGGTGCAGCCGGTGGGCTCCGCGACGCCGGTGTTCTCCCTCACCACCACGCTGGCGCCGCAGAAACGCAACACCCTCGCGGCGTTCATGGCGGTCAACAGCGAACCGGGCCCGGGCTACGGGAAGATCAGCGTCCTCCAGCTGCCGTCGACCACCACGATCCCCGGCCCGGCGCAGGTGCAGAACAACTTCAAGAGCGATCCCGTGGCGTCCAAGGACATCACCCTGCTCGACGCCGGCGGCTCGGACGTCGTGTTCGGCAACCTGCTGTCCCTACCGGTGGCCGGGGGGGTGCTCTACGTCGAGCCGCTCTACGTCCGCCAGGCCGGCAGCGAGGGCTTCCCGCTGCTGCGCAAGGTCTTCGCCGGGTTCGGCAACAAGGTGGCCTACGAGGACACCCTCGGCCAGGCGCTGGCGAGCGTGTTCAGCGGCTCGGGCGTCGTCGTCCCACCGGGCACCGGTGACGGCGGCGACACCGGCACGGGATCGCCGTCCCCCTCGCCGTCGAGCCAGCTCACGCTTCAGCAGCAGCTCACCGCGGCCCTCGCCGAGGCGCAGGCCGCCTACGACGCGGGCGTGAAGGCGCTCGCGGCGAACGACTTCACCGCCTACGGCGCAGCCCAGAAGCGTCTCGAGCGCGCCCTCGCGGCGGCCGCCGCCGCGCAGGCGGCGCTGACCGGGTCGACGTCGACCGCCTCGCCGAGCGCCTCGCCGTCCGCGACCCCGCAGGCGGCGGCCACCTCGCCACCGTCGCCCTCGGCGTCCGCCGCGGCCGCCTGACGACTGTCCGGGACCGGGGGTCTGCGTCCGACGGCCCGGGGCGATTTGCCGCGCCGCGCGGCGCCGACGTAAGGTGATGCCCTGCGTCGGGCACGGCCCGATCGACGCGGGGTGGAGCAGCTCGGTAGCTCGCTGGGCTCATAACCCAGAGGTCGCAGGTTCAAATCCTGCCCCCGCTACGCGAAATCCCTTGTGGGACAAGGACCCCAGCGCCTCTGGCACTGGGGTCCTTGATCATTTGCCATCAATTTGCCATCAGAACCGGACGTCACCGGAGATGTCAAGAAGGACCGGTACGGCACCAAACGGGAAGCACTGGCACCCGCTGGAACCCGCTCCCGGCGCGGCAGCTGCGCGTGACCTCCCCCATGCGGACCAGCCCTAGCGAGTGCATTCGGCCAGAAACTCAATGGCGGATGCCGTCATTCGCCCGGCAGGAGCTGCCTGGCGCGCGTGGCGCGGTCTACCACCAGGGGGTGGGGCCGAGGTTGTCCAGGCGTAGAGGAATGGTGGTGCGGTAGTTCGCGGCGGAGAGCTTCTCAGCGGTGGTGAACAGGGTGGGTCCGAGTTCCATCTCAGCGCCCCGCACCAGGGTTTTCCCGCGTGCTTCCCAGCCGCGCCACATGTCCTGCTGCCCGTCGGTGAGTTCAACTTCGCCGAGGACGAGAACCTGGACGGCTTTCGCGTGGAGGAGTTCCCCATCGGTGACTCGAAGCCGCACCTGTTCGGTCTGTGTAAACGCGGACTTCGTCAGCCCGGTCTCTTTGATGAACTGATCGAGGAGCCGTGGCAGGTCCTCCGACAGGATCGGGTGGAGCGCGGGTCGGCGGAACTTGTAGGCGACCGCTGTTGCGAACTTGAACGCGGTCGCCTCGTCAGCGAACCCGGGCGCTGGGATCCGGTCGAGGAGGACTCCCTTCGACAGGGGAACGAGAACACGAAGGTCCGCGAACCAGGCCACGTCGCTGTCCCCGGTCTCCCCGAGGGGCGGGGCGACGGTCGGAAACAGATAGCCGACCCCGAACTCGGACGCCTTCTTCGCCTGCCCGCGTGACATGGTGGTCGACGGGATGAGTGGTGCGGCAAGGATGAAAGGGTGCTTGTCCCCTGGGGGTAGAGCACCGATGTCGCACGTTTGGCTCGCGATGATGAACGCGTTCGTGCGGGCGAGCGTCGAGTAGGCGGGCTTCACCTCGTCGGACGTGGACGTGACCCCTGTGACCGGGTCGAAGCCCGACGGGGTCAACCACGTCAGTGGAAGGTCAAGGAGGAGGTGGCCTTGTTCCCACTGGTCGAGCTGCTCGGTGAACTGTGACCAGTCCGTCGGGGTGACCGCCGACACCGACCAGAGGCCCACCTCAGCGGAGGGACCCCCGGTCAGATCAGCGTCACTCGTCATTGCCGGGTGGCCTGCTCGCGGGGAGAAGGACCTCATCGACATCCTCGGACGTGAACCCGACCCGGGTGCGGGTCGGTGTCTCGGTGTGCTCGTCGTCGGTGTGGGTGTCGTCAGCGGGGACGAACATTGGTGCGGACGGGAACATGCGCCGGTTGAAGTCGAGCTCGGCCATCACGAGCCCGTTGACGTCTCCGGCACGAAATGCAATCTGGGCGGTGTCACTGGTGTGGAACCACGCGGTGAGACTCGGATGGATGTCGTTGAGCCTGCCGACGACCTGAACCATCGGCCACAGCGCCCCGAGACTGTCGGTCCGGGGACGGCGCCCTTCCTGCTTCCAACCGAAGAACGTACGTTCCTTCACTCCGACCGCGTTGAGGACATCGTCTTGGGAGACGCCCAGCAGCTCCTTGATGAACGCGACCGCTTCGACGGGGTCCTGCGGGAACTCCGGGGCGACCTCGACCGCGTTGAGGGTCCCCGCGTCCCATGCGGCGATTACCTCAGCTATCTCCCGGGTGATGATGTCGGTGTTCAAATTCGTCGGTGACGGGCGCTTGACGACATGGGCTGCCCAGTCCGGCAGGTCGAACCCGGGGAACGTGCCCGTGGGCCGAGCCATCGTCGTCGCAGTCACCTCGCCACCCCCTCAACCGGGACAGGGCCGAGTTCAGCCCAGTACTTCTCCGAGAGCACCTGTGCGAACAACGCGAGCGCTGTCCGGTTCAACTGCCTAGTCATGTTCGCGATCAACGTCTCATCGAAGTCCAATGCCTGCTCCCGGTACACATCAAGATCCACCAGAAAGCTGTACCGGCTCTCCACGCCCTGCTCCCGGAAGACCCCGCTTTGGACACGGGCACCAGCGGTCGCATCGAGCTGGAGCTGAACCTGCTGATGGAGCGCCTCGACCAGCGCGGCGGTTTCGCCGACGAGAGGGCCAGCGAACGCCGGCCGAACATGGTCCTGCCAGAACACCGGTGCCACAGCCTCGGCGTCTTGAAGCCGGTTGATGTAACGCAGCCCGATGCGTTGGACGACAGCAGCACCGGTCGCCTCGACGAACAGCCGCAGCGCCTCCGTGAGCGGGTTGCCGAGACTCGTCGAGTAGTGGTCATACGCGGACGTCTGGACGACAACCATTGACGGGAGCAACGTGACAGCGGTGCGCCGGTCGTTGGTCGCCAAGACCCACCCATGTTGAACCTGAGTGGAATGGTCCGCACCACTGGGTGTGACCGTCAGATTCACCGTGTTCATCGTGTGCCGTTCAAAGACCGGCAGGGACGCTTTCCCCAGGCCGTTCCACACGTGGATTGCGTCCGCCTCGGACAGCTCCTCCCGTCCGGGCACGAACCGGACCTCCGCAACAGCAGCTTCCATGTGGGTGCGTTCCAGCCGCAACCGGGAGACCCCTACCAGGGCACCCAAAGGCTTGTCGAACTCGTCCGTTCCGGTCACCAACACATCGACCATTAACGAACCCCCTTCCTCGCAGAAAAGTAGCAGTCACGTCCGACAGTCAGACCCGAAGTTCACTCAGAGCGAGCAACGGAACTCCTGAGAACACTAAAAGCACCGATAAACGGACAGTCCATGCGCGCTATCCGCCAGCACTCACGCCGGCCGCCGCGCACCCGGCCAGGCACCGGGCATGACCAGTTCTTCGACCCGACCAGTGGTGTTCCGGCTCTCCGGGAAGGGCCCGATGCCGCCAAGCGGCGCTCTGCCAGTCTGCACAGACCGGCCGGCATGGAGGTGTACCTGCCTTCGACGGCGAGGTCCCTCGCATCCAGAACGCCTCGGTGTCTACACCCCCCCGATTTCCACTGCGGCGCAGCTGCAACCAGGTCGGCCAATCGCGCCTCCTCGAGACGAGTCGGCCATGCCTGGCCCTCGCGTTCAACTTCTGCACACCTCCCTCTGAGACCGAGTCATCCACCGAGAAGTTGCTCTTCGCGTGACGGCGGAAGGACCCGGTCCGGAACTTGGGCACGTTCGCGGCCTACTCCGGGAGGTAAGTCATGGCGATCGTCGATGCAAGCTCCGAGCGCGCGCCCGAGCTGCTGATCCGTCGGATCTCAGTTCTGATTGAGGCTGCCCACGATGCGCTGATCGAACTCACGCTCGACGCGGACATCGATGCCGACCTGAGCTGCACGTTGGCCGCCCTCGATCTGCGCGACGCCCTGGATCAGCTTCACCAGGAGGCGCCGGCGCTCGATCGGCTCAGCGCAGCGCCGCTCCCTTGCGCTCCTCGCGATCGAGCCAATCCGTTCGCCGCGGTGGGCGCATGCCTACAGGACGCATTGCGCCTGGTGGCGGATGGCGTTGCCGCAGTGGACGACCTCTCCGACGCGGAGCTCCTTGCGCTCGCCCGCGTCGCACATGGTCTCGCGCGCGTATTCGACCGGTTGAAGCTGCCCCGACCGTGAGCGCCTCTCGCCCCACCTACGGGGACCTGATGAGGGTGGCCCAGCGACACACGGCCGGGGCCTCCCTCGGCCTGGTCACGGAGCGGATCACCGATCGTCCTGCGGCCGAAGCGGCCTTTGCCGCCTACCGCGAGATGTTCGCCGCAGTTCGCCTTCACGTCGAGCGCCTGGTAGGAGGACCCCGCCGCGTCCAGGGGATGGCATGGTCGGACTGGACCAGTCCCTCGGACCGGGCAGCCCTGCGACTCGTCGAGGCGCTTGCCACCGTCCGTCCGCCCGCGGAGCCATCGGTGGCGGGCCACGGCCAGCCCTGCGCGTCCTGGCGGGCCTCGGCACGCGCCCTTGGAGCCGCAGGGGACCTGCTCGCCACGCACGAAGCAGTGACCGGGCTGCCGCGCACCCCGGACGCGGCAACCTGGTCGGACGGAGCAGTCCGCGCGGTGGGGTACTCCTACCTCGCCGACATGGTGTCGACACTGTGCTCCGCCGACCGGGATCTGGCCCTCCGAGCCGGCCAAGCTGGGTTGCCGTGGCGCTCGGTGGCACGACGCCTCCCGGCGCTGGATCGAGTCGACACAGCCGCCCACGAGCTGCATCAGGTCGCCCGCCAAGAGCTCGGGTTCGCCGTCACCTCCGCATCACTCGACACGATTACCGTGGCACGCCCGCCGGTGCGCCTCGGGGACCCAAGGGTCGAGCTCGAGGATCGAATGGCCAGGCTCAGGCTGGGAGTGTGGAACCTCTCCCGCCACGCGCACCGAGGAAGCGTGTTCGACCTCACCGAGTACGCCGCGGCCGCAGTCGTGGTGCACACGCACCTGGTAGCTCACGCCGACCCGATGACCCTCGGCAGCACAGGGCCGGCTTCACTGGCTCGCGACCGAGCCGGCTGGGTCGGGGCCGTGCATCAACTGTCGCGGCTGGGCTCGGCGGCGAACGTCACCTCAGCCGTACGCGCCGAGGTTCACGCTCTTGCTGCGGCTGCCCAGGCGGCGTTCCCCGTGGTCCGGGACGCCAAGGGCGTCCACGCTGACGGGCCACGGCGCGACGCCCCGGCGGTCGCCGAGCACCTGTTGAATGCGTGCCACGACATCGCGACGTGCAGCGGAGTGGCGCTGCGCGCCCAGTCCGCGCGGGGCATGGTGTTCATCCACGCCCGCCACCTCGAGGGCGACCGCGTCACCGACAGCCCCGCCCTGGTCACGGCCAAGCTCGAAGGACGCTACGTCCACGCTTCCGCGATTGACATCGAGCCGGTCCTGGCCGCCTACGCGGGGCTCCGACCGCTCACTCACCAGTCTGTGCGTCCAGCTCCAGCCCTCGAGCCGATCTCCCTGGACGCCATCGGGATCTAGGCGAGGCGTGTATCACGGCCTCGTGATCGGCAGGTCAGCTACGGCGGGCTTCGGGCGAAGCCGCTCGTCCGTCATCTCGTCCGCCCCCTCAAGCAATCACCGGGCCGCTGCCCCGCCGAGCAGGCCCGACGTCCGTCATTCCGTCCGTCGTCTCGCCGCGAGCCCGTCCGCCGTCAGGCATTCGTGCAGGTCACAGACGTGAACCCCCAAGGCGGACGAGATGACGGACTCCGTGAGCAAGGTGGGCCAGGTCCGAACCCCGACCTGGAGGTGAGCATGTCCACGCTCTCCAGCACAACCCTGCGACGACACCGTCCCGCCACCCGCGATCGCGCATCCCTGCTCGCCCAACTCGACACCATCGACGCCGCCGGCTGGGACAGCAGCCCCGGCGAGACCCTGCTCCGCCACGTCCGCGCCACGATTGTCCTTCCCCACATCGAAGCCCAGGGTCTGCGGGGGCCAACGGCATCACAGGCCGAAGCCACGGCGTGGCAGGCGGTCTGGGAGGTCCTCAACTCCCAACTCATCCGAACTGTGCCCTCGCCATGGGGTGTCCTCTGGGTGACGGCTCGCAGAGCCGTACGCGGCGAGATCATGGCCGCGTCCTGGGGCATCCCGGCACGCAAGGCATGGCGCCTGAACCACGCCTCCCGTGACGACCGCCGGCCCCCGGTGAGCCTCGAGGAGCTCTCCCGAGAACTCCAGGACCTGCCCGAGACTCGAGCCCTGGTCGATGACTCCCCGCTCATCGACCTCGTCGTCGACCAGCTGGTCGAGTTCGGCTGGGAACGACCCCAGGCCCGACGACTGGTACTCGCCGTCGCTGAGCGCTCGACACGCCACCACGACACCGCCCACATCATCGGCGGCTGGCGGAGGCTCGCCGCAGATCTGGACCTACCCGGCTGGCAAGTCCGTCGCCTCGTCACCGTGCTGCTCGGCGGAGTCGACATCGGCCTCATCCAGCGACTCGCCACCGACGCTACGTTCCGCGCCGACCACAACCAAGAGCTCGCGGCCGCTTTGCGATCCACCCGATGCTCCTGGCTGCCGAGCCCGCCAACCCGACATGGCGCGACGAACACCGTGGCGATCGCGGCCGCGTCGTGAACCAACACGCCGGCGCACGGCCCTCGTCACCGCCAGTGATCGGCTCAGCAACCAGGCGCCATCCACAACGTCACGTTGCGTGGAGTTATCCGCAAGATCGCAAAGAACCAGTCGCGCGCCTCGGTTGCGGGAGGTACAAAGTTCGGACGACGGGGGTCGCCCCCGCCGCACCCGCAAGTCTCATCGAGTCGCTGGCCGAGGCGGTGATGAACATGCGACGCGGTTCGCGCTCGCGAATGACCACGCTGTGCGGGCTGGCCTGCATGCTCGTCATGCTCAGTACGTCCTGCAGCACCGAGCCGTCCTCACCAAGTAGCTCATCGACCACCACGTCGCCGAGCCCATCGAACTCGGTGACGAACTCGACCAGCAGCGCGGAGCCGACGGCGGCGAACGAGGCTCTTGCGGCGTATCACGGCTACTGGGCGGCTCAGACGCGATCGCAGGCGGACCCCGCGAAGCCGCAAGACCCGAACCTCGCTCGCTACGCCAAGGGCAAGGCTCTAGCGGGAGCGCAATCGACCCTGCTGCTGTTCCGCCAGAACGGCATCGCCATGCGCGGTGCGCCGGAGCTCAACCCCCACGTGACGTCGATCGACAGCGCAGGTGGGCTCGTGTCCGTAGTTGACTGCGTCGACTCCACGAACTGGAAGCCGGTCTATGTCGCTTCAGGGAAGTCGGCTCTTGCCCCGGGTCAGGCGCCGCGAGTGGTCGTCGATTCGACGATCGCCTTGAGCGGCGGTAGATGGGCTGTCAGCACGTCCGTCGTTCACCGGGATCAGACGTGCTGACACGCGCGACTGCGGTCGCGGTGGGTGTCATCTCTCTCGTGCTCGTGTGGGGCGTTCCGAGCGCTTCCGCCGGCGGCGGCGGTGGCGTCACCTGTCCTCCGACGCAGCCCGTTTGCGTGATCACAGTGGAGGGCCCGGGAACGTCTCCGTCGCCATCCCCAGGCGGCGGCAGCGGTAGTGGCGGGACGCCCGCTTGCGTCGTCCCCAACACGCATGAGGCGGTTCCCTGCTACGACGCCAATTGGGGCTGGTGGAGCAACTCTCAGGGCTGCTACTTCAAGGCCGCAGCGCCGCAGCCGCCCGCGACGGATCCCGTGTGGAACGGCCACTACCCGAACGGTCAGGTGTACGTCGCAACGTGCCTTGGTGGCGGCGGAATTGGTGGGGGCTGGGTGTGGCTGCCGAACCCGCCTGACGGGTACGGGCCGACCGTGTCACCCGCGACATTGGCGCAGCGGGCGCTGGACACGATGCGGCTGGATGGCCCGGTGATCGGAATGGCCCCGCCGGCGGGGAAGACCGGACTCGTAGGGCTTCCGGTCTGGATGTGGACGACCGTGTCGCCGTCGACGTGGGGTCCGACCTCGGCATCAGCGTCCATCCCCGGCCTGACCGTGTCGGCGACCGCGCAGGCCGTGCGCATCGTGTGGGACATGGGCGACGGTCACACGGTCACGTGCGACGGCCCGGGCACTCCGTTCACGTCGTCGTCGCCGTCCACGTCGTCGCCGACATGCGGGCACACCTACGTGCGGTCGTCGGCGTCGATGCCCGGCGCGTTGTACCCGGTCACCGCGACGACGACGTGGCGCGTGGCCTGGTCCGGCGGCGGGCAGTCGGGCGTGTTGACGGTGACGCGAGTGTCGCGCACGAGCGTGCGCATCGGTGAGCTGCAGGTGCTGACGTCCTGATCGTTCCTTCTTCCCCCAGCGAGGTGCAGCGATGGCCACGGTGATGAACGGCTCTGCCCCGGCGGAGTCGACCGCGTCTCGACCGATGCCGACCGCCCCGCGTGTAGTGGCCCCGAAGTCCCGACGCCGTCCAGCCCTTCTGGCACTCGGCGTGGCCCTTGTTGCGCTTGGCGCACTGATGACCGCTTGGCTGGTCAGCTCCGCGGGCCAGCACACGCCCGTCCTCGTGCTCGCTCATGACGTGCCGTTCGGGGCGACCGTGTCGGAGTCGGACCTGGCCGTGACCGACGTGTCCGTCGACTCGAGCGTCGCGGTCGTCCCGGCCGCGGACGAGTCGTCGGTGGTCGGGATGACCGCCGCGACGAACCTGCCTGCGGGGACGCTGCTGTCGCGGTCGTCGCTGACCACGGCCGCGCCGCCTGCGGCGGGCCAGCTGCTGGTCGGTCTCGCTGTCCCGGCCAATCGGATGCCGGCGGGCGGCCTGGTGGCCGGCGACCGGATCCTGGTCGTGGATACCCCCGCGGCGGACGCGGACCCGCCCACCGGACCGCCGTCGACGATCTCGGCGACCGTGGTCCGAGTCGGGTCGGCCGACCTCAACGGTGTCTCCGTGGTCGACGTGACGGTCGCGACTGGCGACGGCCCGGCCTTGGCGGCGCGGGCGGCTACCGGTCGCATCGCGGTGGTCGTCGAGCCGAGGGCGAGCTGACATGGCACTGATCGTGTTGTGCTCGGCGAAGGGGTCCCCGGGCGTCACCACGACAGCGCTGGCCCTGAGTTACACCTGGCCACTGACCGGCGATGACTGTGTCGTGATGGTCGAGGCGGACCCCATGGGTGGGGATGTCGCGAGCGGGTTCCTGCGCGGCACGGTCGGTCCCGACGTCGGAGTCGCTGCCCTCGCCGCCGCCCGCAGTCAGCCCTTCGACGTCGCCCTCATGAGCGCGGGCCTCGCCCTCGACGGGACAGGTTGCCGTCTAGTGCTGCCCGGCCTGTCAGGCAGCGTGCAGGGTGCTCGGCTCGACGGACTGTGGTCGACCCTCGCGGAGCTGGCCAGCACGAGGCGCGACATCCACGTGATCGCAGATCTCGGGCGCCTGGTCCCGGGCGCTGCTCATCCGCTGTTGGCGCGGGCGGACGCGGTTGTCCTCGTGACCCCCTCGTCGCTGCGCGCCGTGGCCGCAGCCCGCCCGGTCGTCCGCCGCCTCACCGACACGAACGACGGACACGTGGCCACGCGACGCGTGGCAGCGGTCGTGGTCGGGGAACGACGCCCCTACCCGGCGGACGAGGTGACGGACTCCCTCGGCGTCGAACTCGCCGGAACCATCACGTGGGACGCGGGGGCCGCGGCGGTGTTGTCGGACGGTGAACCGATGTCACGGCGATTCGCGCGCTCCGCCCTGATCCGCTCGGTGTCCGTCGTCGCCCGCTCCCTGCACGGCATGACGGCGGAGGCGGTCGCCGGGCCGACAGCGGTGGCGGAGGCGTCCGTCACCTCGTCCGCCCCCGGCGCGCCACCGCCGGTTCCGACCGTGGGGGTGGCGTCGTGACCGAGCCGCTGCGCCACTGGGACCTCGACGAGCTGACCGGTCCATCGCCGGTGTCGTGGCCGGACCCGCCCCTGACCATCGCAGCCGCCCCAACGGCGCCAGCAGTGGACCACGACCTCGTCCGGCGGCTACGACGCGAGGTCGCCGAACAGCTCGCTGCCCACCTGCAGGCCGAACCCGTCGCCGACGCCCAGGCACGACGTGAACTCACCCGGTCCCTGCTCGCCGACACTCTCACCACTCACGCTCGGGGCCGGCTTCAGGCAGGCGAGCCAGCATGGGACGTCGAGACCGAGTACGCGCTCGCCGAGGCAGTGATGGCAGCCCTGTTCGGCCTAGGCCGGTTGCAGCCGCTGGTCGACGACCCGCTGGTCGAGAACATCGAGGTCAACGGCTACGACCGGGTCTGGGTCTCGTATGCCGACGGCCGCGAGGAGCCGGGGCCGCCGGTCGCGGACTCCGACGAGGAGCTCCTCGAGCACCTCCAGCTCCTCGCGGCTCGGGTCGGAGGTTCGGAGCGCACGTTCACCACCGCGAACCCGCGGCTGCACCTGCGACTGGACGACGGCTCCCGGCTCGCGGCGATGGCGTGGACCACGCCGCGACCGCAGGTCGTGGTGCGTCGGCATCGGGTCCGCGACGTCGACCTCGACGACCTCGTCGACCTCGGCACGCTGGATACCGCACTGGTTGCGTTCCTGCGCGCTGCGCTACGGGCGGGCAAGAACATCGTCGTCACCGGGCTGCAGAACGCGGGCAAGACCACCCTGATCCGCGCGCTCGCGAACGAGTTCGAACCCAGCGAACGGTTCGCGACCATCGAGCGCGAGTACGAGCTGCATCTCCACGAGCTCGAGCACCGGCACCCGCGGGTGGTGGCGATGGAGGCCCGCGAGGGCTCCAGCGAACGCGACGCCTCCGGTCGCCGTGCCGGCGAGGTCACGCTGACCGACCTGGTTGTGGACTCGCTGCGGATGAACCTGCGCCGGATCATCGTCGGCGAGGTCCGCGGCAGCGAGGCCGTCCCGATGCTGGAGGCGATGTCGACCGGCGACGGGTCGCTTTGCACGATCCACGCCCGCACCGCGCATCACGCCCTGGACCGCATCGTCACCCTGTGCCTGTCCGCCGACATCGGCATGACCGACACCTTCGCCTACCGACTGGTCGCCGGCTCCGTCGACCTCCTGGTCCACGTGACTCTGCTCGACGACACCGCCCGCGGCGGATCTCGGCACCGGTTCGTGTCCGAGGTCCTCGAGGTCAACGGGATGGGCGAGTTCGGCCGCCCAGCCGTCACGACCGTGTTCGGTCCGGGTCTGGACGGTCGCGCCGTGCCGATGCACCCACCGGCCTGCCTGCCCCAGCTGATGCACGTCGGGTTCGACGCCGGATTCCTGGAGCACCGCGCCGGCACCTGGACACGCACCCTCGACCTGCGCGAGCCGCGGCCATGACCCCGCTGCTCGCCGCCCTCGCTGGCGCGGTCGCCGTCTTTGGCCTCGTGCTAATCGTCGCCGGCGTCCTGCCCGCCAACACTCTCGCCGCCCGGCCGCGAACGAAGTCACGGCGCAGCACGACCCACCGGCTGAATCGGCGAACGCCACGGTGGCGGTGGGCGGCCGCAGCCGTCGCCGGCATGGCCTCATGGCTGGTCACCGGGTGGCCGGTCGCGGCGCTGATCGTGGCGGTCACCGTGTGGGGGCTGCCGATCCTGCTGTCCACCTCGCGCGAGGCCGCGGCCGCGATCGACAAGGTCGAGGCGTTGGAGGAATGGACCCGGCGCTTGTCCGATGTCCTGGTCGTCGGCGTCGGTCTGGAGCAGGCGATCGCCGCGACCGTCCGGACCTGCCCGGCCCGCTTGCAGACCGAGGTGTTCACCCTTTCCGCGCGGCTGTCGGCACGGTGGCCGACCGAGTCCGCGCTGCGCGGCTTCGCCGACGACCTCGACGACGCCACCGCCGACCTGGTCATCGCCACCCTCATCCTCGGTGCCCGCCGTCGCGGCCCAGGCCTTGCTCGGGTGCTGGCGGCGGTCGCGGACTCGGTCGGGGAGGAGGTCGCGATGCGTCGCCGCGTCGAGGCCGAGCGCGCCAAACCGCGCACCACCGCCCGCGCCGTCACCCTGATCACCCTGGGGGTCGTCGCGGTCGGATCGTTGAACGGCACCTACCTCGCCCCCTACGGGACCGTCCTCGGTCAACTCGTCCTGGCGACGATCACGGTGATGTTCATCGCCGCGCTCGCGTGGATGCGCGCGCTGACGCTCACGAAGCCGCAGCCGCGCCTGCTGCTCCCGCTCGGCGCCGATGCCGACGGTGTCACGGCCGCTGCGCTTGTGGACGTTCGAGGCGGTGTCTCGTGATCAGCCCTGCCGTCGTCCTGGCGGGCGCCGCAGTGGGCGGCGGGATCGCCTTGATCGTGCGGGCCCTGATCCCCGAGACGCCGGACCTCACGGCGGCGTTGGCGCGGCTGGAGGGCAGCGCCCCGACCGCCCGTCCCGCACCCGCGTCGACAGGTTCGAGCCGGTGGGCTGACTCGCGCGTTGCGGTCGAGCTGGACAACCGTCTCGGCTCGGCGCGGTTGGGTCGCGACCTCGACCTGGTCGGCGACACCGGCCCGGCGTTGGCCATCCGCAAGGTCGGCTATGCGCTGATGGGTCTGGCGTTCCCGCCTGTCCTCGCCACCACGATGCTGGTGCTCGGCGTCACACCGCCGCTGGTCATCCCCATCGCAGCCTCCCTGGGCCTCGGGGCCGTGCTGTTCCTGGTCCCGGACCTGGACCTGCGGCGCCGCGCGACCGCGGAGCGGCACGCGATGCGTCACGCGGTCTGCGCCTACCTCGAACTCGTGGCCCTCGAGCGTGCCGGCGACGCCGGCACCGTCGAAGCCCTCGAACGAGCCGCCACCGTCGCCGACGCCGCCCCGTTCGCGCGGATTTGCGACGCGCTGACCCGCGCCCAGCTCGCCGGCCAACCACCCTGGACCGGGCTGGCCGACCTCGCCTTGCGGATCGGCGTCACCGAGCTCGACGACCTCGCCGACATCATGCGCCTATCCGGCCAGGACGGCGCCGCCGTCTACGCCACCCTGCGCGCCCGCGCCGCCTCCCTGCGCACCCAGTTGCTGGCCGCCGACGCCACCACCGCGAACACGGCCAGCGAGCACATGATCGTCCCCGTCGCCCTGCTGGGCATCGCCTTCATGGCACTGCTGGGCTACCCAGCCTTCGCCCGCATCCTCTTCGGCTGACCGCCACCACGCACGACCCCCCATCGAACAGGAGACCCCGCCATGAACGACGTTCTCGTCCCCGCCACGATCCTGCTCGCCGGCCTGACCACCCGCGCCAAGCGCCGCCTGGCACAACGAGCCCACGGCGACGACGGCGTCTCCACCCTCGAGATGGTGATCATCGCCCTCGGCCTCGTCGCGATCGCCACACTGCTGGTCACCGCCCTGACCCTGGCCGTCACCCGCCGCACCGACCAGATCAAGTAGCCCTGGTGCGCGATCACCAGCGAGCCCAGCACCGCCCCCGACACGCGCGCGGGGACGGCGGATCGGCGAGCCTGGAGATCGCGATCCTCGGCCCCGTCCTACTACTCCTGGTCTTCGTGATCGTGCAGGGCGGCCTCTGGTTCTACGCCCGCAACCTCGCGATGGCCGCCGCCCAAGAAGGGGCCACCGCGGGCGCCGCCTACCACGCCCCCACGGGAGCCGGATCCGCTCGAGCCCGAGCCTTCCTGAACGAACAGGCGGCAGACAGCCTCACCGCAACGACCGTGAGCAGCTCGGGGTCAACGCCGACCCTGATCCGCATCCAAGTCACCGGCAGATCCCTGTCGGTACTGCCCGGCCTCCCGGGACTGCCCGTCACGCAGACCGCCGAGTCACCGGTCGAACGCTTCACCACGGACCTCAACCCATGACCCGCCAAAGCACCAAGCACGCAGGCGACACAGGGTCGGTCACCCTCGAGCTCACCGTCCTCGCCCCCGCCGTCCTCGTCCTGCTCGGTCTGGTGATCGTCGCGGGACGTGTCGAGATCGCGCACCAGGCCCTCGACCACGCAGCGCAGACCGCGGCCCGAGCCGCCTCCCTCGCCCGCGACCCCGCCACCGCCCAAACGCAAGCCCGACAAGCCGCCAATGCCGAACTCGCGGCGGGGGACCTGCACTGTGCGGGAACGCGCGTCACCGTGAACACCACCGGCTTCGCGGTCCCGGTCGGCCGCCCGGCCCAGGTCACGGTGACCCTCAGCTGCACCGTCGCCCTCGCGTCCCTGGCCGTGCCCGGCATACCCGGCAGCCGCGTCGAGACCGCCAGCGCGACCAGCCCGCTGGACACCTACCGGGCTCGCACATGACCCCGACTCAGGCACTGCTGAGGCGGCTGCGGTCGGACGACCGCGGCTCGGTCACCCTGTTCCTGTCCTTGACCGTCGTCGGGTTGCTCGTCCTGATCGGACTCGTGGTCGACGGCGGCACCAAGGTCTGCGCCATCCAACGCGCCGACGCCCTCGCCGCCGACGCCGCACGTACCGGTGGACAAGCCATCGCGGTGCACGAAGCCATTGCCGGCGATGCGCCCACGCTGGACACCCGGGCCGCGACCCGCGCCGCGACCGCCTACCTGACCTCGCACGGGGTTACCGGGACCGCCGTCATCACCGACGGCGGACGCACCCTGACCGTGACGGCCACGAGCAGCGCACCCACGACCTTTCTCGGCCTGATCGGCATCACCCGCATCACCGTGCAGGGCCATGCCACCGCCACCCTCGTCCGCGGCGTCACCGGAGCGACCCCATGACCCTCCACCACCCCACCCGCCAGCCGGTCGTCAACACCGCAGACGCGCCAGGACGGCGGAGACTGCGCGACACAGTGACCGGCCTTGTCGCGCTGGGCGCGCTCCTCGCCTTGGTGATCGGGATCCCGTTCGTGCTCGCGATCGTCGCCCCTGTCCACGGATGGCCGACCCTGAGCTGGACAGGGATCGCGAACGCACTGACCCGACCCGACGACGGTCACTTGTTCCTCGCCGCACTCGCGCTCGTCGCCTGGATCTCGTGGGCCGTGTTCACGCTGTCGGTCGTCGTTGAGGCCGGCGCCGTCCTTCGCGGCATCCCAACCCCGCGAATGCCGCTCCTCGCCGCGCCGCAACGCACCGCTGCCAGCCTCGTCGCCGCCGCCGCGCTCCTGCTCTCCACACCCACCGCCACGACCACCCCCGGCACACGCACCGCGGCCGCGGTGACAGTGCTGCACGAGGCATCCGTCGCCACTCCCGCCACACCGCAAGCACCGCAGACGCGACCGACGCCACCAGCCAGGCACCCGGTACCGAGCCCGACCAGCGGAGCGAAGCCGACACCGCCCACGCCCGTCGCGCACCGCACCTCAGGCCCGCACACGGTCACCGTCCACCGCGGCGACACCCTCTGGTCCATCGCCGAATCCCACCTCGGCTCAGGTAGCCGATTCCGCGAGATCGCCCAGCTCAACTACGGACGCCCCCAGCCAGACGGCCGCACCCTCACCAGCTCCCACTGGATCTACCCCGGCTGGACGCTCATCCTGCCCGCCGCCATTGCGACATCACCGGCGCCGCAGCACGCGACCACCCAGCAGCTCGCAACGACCGAGGGGCATGCGACGAAGGAGAGCCACGGCCATCAGTACGTCGTACGCAGGGGCGACACGCTCTGGGACATCGCCGAGGACCATCTTGGCGATCCGCTGCGCTACCGCGAGATCTTCCACCTCAACCAGGGCCGGCCCCAGGCGGACGGCCACGCCCTTACCGATCCCGACGAGATCCTCGTCGGGTGGATCCTCGAACTCCCACCCGTTCACCGCCCGCACGGCGCTCCGGTCAAGGCATCCACTCCGCAATCCACACCGCATCCCGTCGGTCCGCACGTGGCAGCGGTCCCACCCGCCGCTCCGCACGTGCCTCGACCCGGGCTATCCGAGGCCGCACCGGCGACCCAGCCATCGGAGGCCCCCTCGGTCGCGGCGACGGGAAGCCCGGGCGCAATCGCTCCTCGCGTGGATTCCGCAGACCTGGGCGCCAGCGGTGTTGACTTCAGCCGCTTCGCCCTCGGGCTGACAGCGCTCGCAGCGACCGGCGCCATCGCCGAGGTCACGCGTCGTCGACGTCGACTCCAAGCTCATCGCCGACCAGGGCAACGCCTCCCGATGCCCGACCCGACGCTCGCGGCAGCCGAGGCGAACCTGCGCACGAGCAACACGCCGATCACGCTCGATACCCTCGGGCACGCATTGGCACAGGTCAGTGAGCTGTGCCGAATCAAGGGGCGCCCGCTGCCCCGCATCCATGCGGTGCTCGTCAACTCGCGGGGCATCGCCCTCGTCGTCCCCGAGGACGCAGACGCCGTTCCCCCGTTCGTCCTCGCCAGCGACGGACGCTGGCAGCTCGACACGACGCTCATGGCTGAGCGACCCGAAGCCGCGACGATCACGCCGTACCCGGCTCTGGTCTCGGTCGGGACAGTCGAGGACGGCATCCTCCTGCTCAACCTCGAAGCTTCCGGCACGCTCGCGTTGGACGGCGACCCGACTCAGGTGCGCGATGTCATGCGCACCATTGCCGTCGAGCTCGCCACCAGCCCGCTGTCCAGTGCCATCGCGCTCACTCTGCCGGAGTGGCTCGGCGACCTCGCCGACGTCGCAGACCCCGACCGCGTCTGCTCCACCAGCACCGACGCCGGCGCCCGACGAGCCAACGCGAGACTCCAGTCGGTGGCGCGGCTACTCGAAGCCGAGACGGCACCCGACGTACTGGCCGCCCGCGCACAGGGCGGCTCGGTGGACGCCTGGCAGCCCGAAATCTTCATCACCGACACCGACGTCACAGCCAACCCATGGGCAGGCGTCGCGGTCATTCGTGGACGCGACGCTGCGAATGCATCAACGACGGAGATCACGCTCCACCCTGACGGCACCGCGACTCTCACCCCAATGGGCGTCGCCTTCGTTGCTTCGCGTCTCATGGACAGCGACTACAAGCAGATCCTGACGCTCCTCGGGCCCCCCGACCCCGCGCCCGAGGGAGTCGAAGACTCAACCGAGGGCTTCGATGTCACTCCGATGCCGGTCGCGGCACTGTGGAGTCGACGAACCGAGGTACTCGCAGCGTTGCCGCCACGTCCCAACCGAACTGCGGACGACGCGGACGACCTCGAGGGCACCCTCCCTTGCGACGCGAATGACTGGCGCGGTATCGCCCTTCTTGGACGTCCGGAGATTTCCGGCAGCACGCCCAGCGATGCCACCCGCCGCGCGCGGGCAATCGAGTTGGTCGCCTACCTCGCACTCCACCCCGGAGCCACTGCGAGCGAGATCGACGAGGCAATCTTCTCCGGCAAGCGCGTCACCCACGACATGCGCAACTCACTCGTCGGACGCACCCGCACGTGGCTGGGCGCCAACCCCGACGGCAACCTCTACCTGCCCCTGGTCGCCGGAAACGCGGGCTACCGACTCGCACCCGACTTCCGATGCGACTGGACCGACTTCCTCGAGCTTGCGCGTGTGGGGCTGGGACAGGCCGATGGCGGGATCGAGGCGCTGACCGCTGCCCTCAAACTCGTCCGGGCACGGCCGTTCCTCGGGGTCGACCCTGCCACGTACACGTGGGCGGAGGCCGACATCCAGGAGATGATCAGCACCATCGTCGACGTCGCCTACGAGCTCGCCGTCACCCATGTTGAGTCCGGTGAACTGACTGCGGCTCTTAAGGCGGTGGCCCGAGGCCTTCTGGCAGACCCAGCCAACGAATCGCTTCACCAGATCGCTATCGCCGCTGCAGTACGCCGCGGAGACACGAAGTCCGCTACTCGCTTTGAAACCCGATTGCGCGCCCAACTCGAGGAAATCGATCCGGATGCCAGCCCCGCGAATGCACCTGTCTGATGGAGGTGGGGGTTGTTGTTGGGGTGGTTTGCGCGTTGGAGGAGTCGTTGATGTGGATCGTTGATCGTGATTGCTGTGAGGGTTGATTGGACGTCTGAGTCTTGGTCCTTGTGGTGATCGTGGGATTCGGGTCTCGTGATCGCGTTGCTCGTGCTTCGGGGTTCATCGTCGCCGTGGTCGGTCGTGGGCTTGATACCTCCTCCTGCGCTATCGGGTGCCGGAGCTCGCGCGCCGGACGTTGAACCGCCCCGGGATTGATGGAGGCTCTCAAGCCACGGGAGGCTGGGAGTCATGGCAGCACCGAGGAAGTACCCCGACGAGCTCCGCGAGCGTGCGGTCCGGCTCGTCCTGGACGTGAAGGACGACGCCGGCTCGGTC